>JBDTFK010000107.1:0-12547 GCA_039937995.1 Vulcanimicrobiaceae bacterium
GGGCTCCCCTGCGCCCTCGTTTTGTTGACGTTTTTGATGATGCTCGTAGCGACGCCGATGACGACGAGAATAACCCAAACGAGGCCGCCCAGATCGTGCATCGGCTACTTCACTTGCGGAGCTTGCGGCGGTTGGGGCGGCTCGTCTCCGCCGCCTTCGACCGTACCGCCGATCGCGCCGCGCATGTCGGTGTCGGCCTGAATGTTCTTCAAGCGATAGTAATCCATCACGCCGAGATGGCCGCTCTGAAAAGCGCCGGCGATCGCCAGCGGAATCGACGCTTCGGCCTCGACGACTTTTGCGCGCATCGCCTGCGTTTGCGCCTTCTGTTCCTGTTCCGATGCCATTGCGGCGTATTGACGTTCCGAGGCTTTCGCCTGCGCGATGCGGCGATCGGCTTCGGCCTGACTCGTCTGCAATTCCGCGCCGATGTTTTTGCCGACGTCGACGTCGGCGATGTCGATCGACACGATTTCGAACGCCGTTCCGGCATCGAGGCCTTTTGTTAGTACCGCCTTCGAAATCCGGTCGGGATATTCGAGCACTTCTTTGTGATCGAGGGCGGCGCCGACCGCGGCTACCACGCCTTCACCGACGCGCGCGATGATCGTTTGTTCGCCCGCACCCCCGACGTAACGGTCGAGGTTGCTTCGTACCGTAACGCGCGCCTTCACGTTGAGCTGAATGCCGTTTTGCGCGACGCCTTGAAAAATCGGCGTCTCGATAACTTTCGGAGTGACCGACATCTGCAGCGCTTCTACGACGTTGCGACCTGCGAGATCGATTGCCGCCGCCCGCTGCCATTCGAGCGGAATCTGCGCACGCTGCGCGGCGATCATCGCGAGCGTTACGTTTTCCACGTTACCGCCGGCAAGATAGTGTGATTGCAGTTGATCGACCGTTAACGCGATCCCCGCCTTGCGGCCTCGAACGTAATTCGTAACGATGATCGAGGGCGGAATGCCGATCAGGCGCATCCGCACGAGTGAAATGATCCCAAGCGGAACCCCCGCCGCGACGGTTCTGATCCACATTCCGATGGGGAAATAGTACAGAAAGGTAAAGAACAAAATGACCGCGACGAAAAAGATGACCGCGACGCTTATTGCAACCACAGTAGCTCCCTATTCCTTAACCTATTTGTAGCTTGGAAGATGTACCGGCTCCACGAAGATGCGCGCGCCCTCGACGCGCGTAACGCGCACCGGGGTTCCGGCCGCGATGAATTCCCCCTCTGTGAGAACGTCGACGCGACGATCGTCGATCATCGCGACACCGGCGGGGCGCAAGAATGACGACGCCGTTCCGGTCGCGCCGCGCAGCGACGTAAAATCGCCGCTCGTGACGTATTCCGGGCCTTGAGCCGCGACGAGAACGAGTTTTTTCATCCACGCGTTTTCGGGAAACGCGCGCGACGCAAGCGCGAATAAGATGACGGTAAGAATGATTGAGGTTGAAATCGTCTCGATAGCGATGAAGAAGAACGGCACTCCGAACGCGAGCAAAACGGCGCTCAGGAGCGCGATACCGCCTAAAACGCCCGGCGCACCGTGCCCCGGTACCACGTGCAACTCCCACAGAATTCCGAGCAAACCAACGATCGCAAGTCCGATCACCAGTCCGTTGGAGAATCCCGCGTAGACGTGCGTTCCAAAGAACAGCGCAAGGGCGCCGACACCGATCGTGCCGGCAATGCCGTGCATCGTTTGCATTTCCAACAACAGCCCGAGCATGCCTAGCGTTAAGAGGAGGCCGCTAATTTCGGGACTCGTTGCGATGCGCGCGACCTCTTCGCCCCACGTGTAGTCGGCGACCACGCGCGGCGCTTTCGCGAGATTCTGCGCCTGCAGCAGCGCATCGAAGCTCGGCGCGGTTGCGTCGGCGATCTTTGCGCGCAACGCGTCGTTTGTGTTGAGCGTAAGGATCGAGCCCATGCGTTTAAAATCGGGGATGTCGACGTTTTTATCGACCATCGCACCGGCGATTTTCGGATCGCGATGATTGCGGATCGCGGTCGATTCGAACTCAGCCCGAAGAGCCGAGATCGTCTTCGGCGTGCCGGGGATCGGTTCGGCCGCGCCGATCGAGGCGCCCGGACCCATAACGATGGTATTCGCCGAGAGACTTATCAGGGCAGCCGCGGAGTAGGCTCGCTCGCTGATATAGGCGATGACGGGCGCCTTCGCACTAAAAACGGCGTCGCGAATGAGAAAGGCGGAGGCGACGAGGCCGCCGGGACTATTTACGTCGAGAACGACGGCACGGGCACCGTTTGCATTCGCGTCGGCAATCGCCCGCTGCACCAAGTGGGCCATCCCGTCGTCCACGGTTCCGTGAATCGGAATGACGACGACAGGGGCGTCGGCGGCGAGCACCCGCGAAAATCCGAGCATCCCGCAAAGGATGAGTCCGAACGCAAACCAAGCTCGCACTCGCATCATGCTGGTTCTTACCCTTGCATGCGACGAATGTTGCAAAGAAAAGAGCCCGGTTACCCGAGCTCTTCGGCTACTATTTGGCGGACGAGGTTTCCGTCGGCCACACCCTTGAATTGCGGCATCACGACCTTCATCACGCCGCCCTGGTTGCGGCCTTCGACGGGTATGCCGGCGATGAGTTCTTTCACCATCGCCCGCACCTCATCGGCCGATTTTTGCTGCGGCATGTAGGCCATCAGGATGTCGCTCTCGGCCCGCTCCTTTTCGGCCAGGTCCGTGCGCCCGGCTTTTTCGAATTCGGTCAGCGAGTCTTTGCGCTGCTTTACCAGCTTTTGGACCACTGCCAATTCATCGGCATCCGAGAGCTCGGCGCCGGCCTCCGTCCGCCTGTAGGTGAACCCGGAGAGGACCGAGCGCAAGGTGTCGAGACGCAATTGATCGCGAGCCTTCATCGCCACCTTGAGATCGGCGGAAATGAGGTCCTTGAGGGTACCCATGTCTATTTGACTCCCGCTTGAGAATTAGGTGCGGCGTTTACGCGCGGCAGCCGATTTCTTCTTGCGGCGGACGCTCGGCTTCTCGTAGTGCTCGTGCTTGCGCGCCTCGGCGAGAATACCCGCCTTTTGGGTGGCTTTCTTGAAACGGCGAAGCGCGCTCTCGATCGATTCTCCCGGAGCAATGCGAACTTCCATTTTTTAACAACCCCCCTTTCGCGCGCGGCCATACGAGGCTCGCGGCATAATAAGATAGTCAGGGTTCGGGACGAACCTCAACTGCCGTACTCTAGCACACGCCACCAGGCGCGTCAATCGACGTTCTTAACCTGAATAACGGTTAAGATGGACAGTCCAATCCCCGATAAACCTAAATCTCACTCCGCTTGAGATCGCCACGATCGAAGCGCACCAGCAATCGATCCCATTGTTTAACCCACCAATTTCACTCATGAAGCCTGAGGTATTCAAGCATCGAACAACCGAACATCGGGAGAGCCCGACCCGCTACATGGACGGTATCGCAGATGTCTGTCCCAAACGCTCGCGCCTTCCGTAAGAATGTGCGGGCGGCCCTTCCCGGCAACGATGTGCTCGACGGCGCGGTTCTTCAAAAGTACCGCCGCATCCGCAATGAGCCTGCGGTGGCAACGCCACCAAACCGTCTCGGAGCACATGATGACCGTGCGTTCGGTTTCCGCATCGTTCACAAGGGTTTCAAACGCGGACGCAAACTCCGGCGTTTCCATGTAATCTGCGTATGCACGAAACGCTTCGTTACGCAGTCCGGTATTTTCGGAATTCGCGTTCGCGCGGCGTCTCCCACCGAGATCGACCGCGTTGCGGTACGCGATACCGCTTGCGGCCAGGGATCCCGCGAGTGCCTCGGAGCCGTATTGCGGATTGTGACGACTGCCGGGAAAACGCCGAACGTCAACGAGCGATACAATTGCAAATGTACGCAGCGATTCGAGAAACGCATCGACCGGCGAAGTACCATGTCCAATCGTGTAGAGCGTCACCGAGCGTTAGTTGACCCTTACCCCGGGGGCCACGTCATCGGGCGGCCGGCGAGGATGTGAATGTGGAGGTGATCGACGGTTTGCCCGCCGTCTGAGCCGGTGTTGACAACCAGTCGAAATCCGTCAGGAGATCGTTCGCGCCCGAGTCGCGCCGCGAGCGTAAAGAGTTTAGCCATCAAGGCATCGTCGTGTCCGTCGGCGAGTTCTGCGATGTTTTCGTAGTGCTTGACCGGCATCACGAGCACGTGTTTGGGTGCCTGCGGGCTAAGGTCGTTTACCGCGATCGCATCGTCGTCGCGGTAAACGACCTTAGCGGGAATCTCGCCGGATGCAATTTTGCAAAAAATACAACTCATCGCTCGGCTTTCTTTTAGCGCGCTTTAATGGTGAAGTTCCACGACTTCGTCGTCGTATTTCCCGCGCGGTCGGCGACGCGCACCGTCACGTGAACGGGGCCGTTCGGATAAGAATACGCGGGCATATACTGGATGAAGCGTTCGCTGCGCACGCAATTTGCCGTAACGTCGCGGCCGTTGACCCACAGCAAAATGCTCGACGGGTTAACGGGAACCGCATCCGAGGTAAACGTTGCGAAGACGGCCGGATGCGAGGTGTTCACAACCGCGCCGGAATCCGGGGCAAAGTCGGCAATCCCGGGAGGCGTGCTCGAAGCGCTGATCGTTTGTGCTGCCGCAATATCCGGGGCATCCCGATTGGCGACGCGCAGGTGTCCGATCACCGGAACTTCCGAAAAATTTGCGCCGCGCGGAATGGCGTATCCGCCGTCATAGACGCCGGGCGATCGTTCCGCCATCGCAAGGTCGGTCACGTAGGCGCCGATGTCGAAGGTCGCCGCTCCCTGCGGTGTGCCGTGCATCGTCACGGCAAACGAATCGCCGGCACGCAACGCACGATCGACGTTCACGTCCACACTCGAAATGACCGGACCACCGGCGATTGCCACAGGCGTGTGCGCAACGCTGCGGCTCACAAGGACTTGGCGAACTTCATTGGTTTCGACGTTGTAGCGAACCGTCACGCGATCGCCCACCTGCAGGTCGGAGATTTGTGCGCTTTGCCCGTTGAGTGAAATTTGCGTGGTGCGCGTGGGCGCGATCACATGACCGTCGTCGAGAACGAACTGGTCCGATGTCGCGGCAGCGATCCGCCCGTTGTGGGAACCGTACGCGTCCTCGACGCGATTCACGTGTCCGCTTTTTTCCATATACACGCGCGCGAAGTCGCCGGGGCGAACGTCGCCCAACTCGCCCGGGACCGTGACGTTCGCGTCGACGTCGTGCATGTCGATCTGGGCGTTCTTCGAAATTGGAATCGTTCGCACCGAAGCGTTGTAGTTCAAGGTTAGCGTCGGCGGGTCCGAATCGATATCGACCGCGCTCACGGTGCCGAAGCGCTCGATGCCGCCGGTGTTCGTCACGGTGCCGGCCCCCGAGCGCCCGACCAATTGCGCAATGATGTTAACGGCGTTGGTTTTCCGGTCGTAGCTCGCTTGGGCACCGAGCACGCCCGTAAAGAAGCGCAGCGGAGCATACAGCACGTCTTTGATTTCAACCGGAGGCGCATCGAGGGTCACGCGATCGCCGTCAATTTCCGCGACGCTGCTCCCAATTGTGATCGCAACGAGCCGCGCGCCGATTTGCGTCGTTATTCGACTACCCGACCGGTTGAACGAAAGTCCGAGCGCCTCGATGGTGCGGCGAACCGGTACGAACAATCTCCCCGCGTGATACCGTGCCGGCGGCTGTAGGGGCAGCACGTCGCCGTTGATGACGATCGAAATCGCCGAAGGCGGCTTCGGCGCGGGCGTCACTCCCGCGAGCACGAGCGTCGCGCAGAGCACGGCGATTTCGCGCCTCATCGAGTCTCCTCAAGTACCATACGATAAACATCGGCCGTTTCTCGGGCAGTTCGATCCCATGAAAGCGCGCGAACTGCCGTCTTTCCTCGTTCAACCAAATCGTGCCGCAAAGCCTCGTCGTCGAGCAAACGCTCGATCTGAGTCCGGGCTGCTTCCGCGTCGCCGGCGGGGAAATGCAAGCTGACGGGCTCGACAACTTCGGGAATGGATTCCTGCGTGGCGATCACCGGGCAGCCGCTCGCCATGGCCTCGACGAACGGCAGTCCGAACCCCTCGAGGAGCGCCGGATGCACGAGCGCGGTCGCACCGGCATAGTACCCGGCCAAATCGTCGTCGCTAATGTCTCCAAGGGTTACGACGCTGCGCCGTGGCGTCGAAAGGCGCTGCAGTTCGCCGTTGAAATCGTCGGGGCCGGTGAGGTAGAGATCGATCTCGTACCGTTGCGGCAAAGCCGACCACGCCTGCAACAACGTCGGAATATCCTTATGCGCCCGGTGGTTACCGACGTTGAGCAAAAAGGGGCGCGTGCCCACGAACGCCTGCGCGGGTTGCAGGAAACGGGTACGCGGCGCGAGCGGAATTACGACGATCTTGTTCGGGTCGATGCCGTAGTAGTGTACGAGATCCGCGATCGTGCGGCGGTCGGAGGTGATAATGCGCGCGGCCTTTCGGCACGCGCGTTTCACGACCGACATGTAGTACGGTCCGATGTACGCTCGAAAGAAACGCACGAACCGCAAATGGATCAAATCGTGAATCGTGAAGACGAAACGTCCACCCGCGAACGCCGGTACGTAGTGCGCCATGTAATGCGCCAGGTCGATGTGGTCGCGCGCCATCTCCCAAGGCAGCAAAATCTGCTCGGCGATGCCGAGATTCTGCCCCTGCGTGTAGAGCTTGTAATCATATTGCGGGGCAACGGCCGGCAGGCGCTCCGACACTTCGCGCATGTACGTCGCCATTCCAACCGAAATGCGTCTTCCGCAGCGCGCGTCCAGACCTATTCGCGTCACCGGCGCAGCAGCGACTTCCACGCCACGACCGCCGGATACCACGCCGAGAACCACGCAACGTACCAACCGCGAGTTCCGTCCAGGAGCGAACCGCGGCGCACGAGGTTCCAGAGAACGCGCGCGGGCGAGAGGACCGTTTCTTTCGCGACAAGTCCGAGTGAGGCGTCGATTCCGCCGGCTTCAAGCGAGGTGTACGCGCGATATTTGCGCCGGTACGATGCGTTGTCGGGATACGAATAGTGCAACAGCGTTCCCGGAAGATCGCCGACCGTTCCGGCGCACACGTATGTCTCGTGCAGGGAAGCGTCGCCGCCGGTTGCGGGGCGCGCTTCAATTCGTACCGCATCGGTGCGAAAAACGCGGAGCAGCCGCTCGTCGCTCCACATCCGGATTGGTTTGCCCCGGAAGTACGTATTACGCTTGACCCGGTATCCGTCGACGTCACCACAAGCACTCAGAATCGCGTCGCGCAAAGCGTCGTCGAGTTCCTCGTCGGCGTCGAGCACCAACGTCCACGCGGTGTCGATTTGCGTAAGCGCAAAACGCCGGGCCTCCACGAAATCGGTCCATGGACGCACCGTTACCGCAGCGCCTGCAGCTCGCGCGTAGGCGACCGTGCCGTCTTGCGACTGCGCATCGAGGATGAATACGGGCATTGCGTGCGGCAGGCTCGTCATCGCGCGCGGAAGGTTGCGTTCTTCATCGCGCGTCAGAATGACGGCCGTTATTTGACCGGGGTCCACTCCGCCGCGACCGGATTCTCCCGCTTGCGTTCGTCGAACGCAAGCGCTGCCCCGACGAAATCGCGATAGAGCGGCGACGGGTTGTTCGGGCGCGACTTGAATTCCGGATGCGCCTGCGTTCCGACGAACCACGGATGCGTCTGCGCGGGTAATTCGATCACCTCAACGAGCGTTGCGTTACCGACGATGTGGTGACCCGTGAACCGCATCCCACGCTCCTCGAAAGCGGCACGGTACCGGTTGTTGAACTCGTAGCGATGCCGATGGCGTTCGCTGATCTCCGACTGTCCGTAGGCGCGCGCGGCGTGCGAGCCGGCATCGAGCGTACACGAGTATGCGCCGAGACGCATCGTTCCGCCGTAGATCTCAAGGTCGCGCTGGTCGGGCATGAAGTCGATAACCGGGTCGGGCGTTTTTTCGTCGACTTCAATCGACATGGCGCCGGGCAAGCCGCAAACGTTGCGCGCAAATTCCACGCAGGCAAGCTGCATGCCGAAGCAAATGCCCAAAAACGGAATCTTGTTCTCGCGAGCGTGCTCGATGGCCAGCAGCTTTCCGGTAACGCCTCGCGCGCCGAACCCGGGAGCGACGAGAACCCCTTGCGCGCCTTGCAGGACACCCACCCCGTCGCTCTCGATCGTTACCGAGTCGATGCGTGTGATTTCGACTTCCGTTTGGTGGTAGATGCCCGCGTGGTAAAGCGCCTCGTTAATCGAAATGTATGCGTCTTTGAGCTCGACGTACTTGCCGACGAGCGCGATAGTCACTTTGCGGCGTGGGTGCATGATCGAATCGACGATCTTCTTCCACTCATCGAGCTGTGGAGCGACGTCGGGAAGATCGAGTTTGCGGACGGCCGCGTTGGCTAACCCTTCGGCTTCGAGGTTCAGGGGAACTTGATAGATCGTTTTCGCATCGCCGTTTTGAACGACGGCGCTCGGCGGCACGTCGCAGAACAGCGCGATCTTTTCTTTGAGCTCCCGCGGCATCGGCACCGAGGACTGCGTCCGGCAAACGATCGCATCGGGCGTTATGCCGATACCGCGCAGTTCGCGAACGGAATGCTGCGTCGGCTTGGTTTTCAGTTCTTCGGCGGCACCGAGATGGGGCACGAGCGTGAGATGGCAAAACATCACGTTCTCGTCGCCGACGTCGTAGCGCATCTGGCGAATGGCTTCGAGAAACGGCAGGGACTCAATGTCGCCGACGGTACCGCCCACTTCGACGATGCAGACGTCGGCGCGGCTCGCTTCGGCAACGCGCTTGATGTGCGATTTGATCTCGTTCGTAATATGCGGGATAACTTGAACGGTTGCGCCGAGATACTCGCCGCGTCGTTCTTTTTCGATGACGGAATTGTAAATCTGACCGGTGGTAACGTTGTTTACGCGGAACAAATTTTCGTCGATGAAGCGCTCGTAGTGACCGAGATCGAGGTCGGTTTCGGCGCCGTCTTCGGTTACGAAGACCTCACCGTGTTGATACGGGTTCATCGTACCGGCGTCGACGTTGATGTACGGATCCAGTTTTTGGACCGAAACGCTGATGCCGCGGGCTTTTAGCAGCCGCCCGAGCGAGGCTGCGGTGATGCCCTTACCGAGCGAACTGACAACGCCGCCGGTAAAGAAAATATACTTCGCCATCTCGGGAGGATCAATTTCGTGAACCGAAATGATTCCACCTCGCGTTGCGCGTCAAGGCTGCGTACAGAGGTAGCGACTTCGTCCGCCGTAGTCCTCACCGACGCGCACGACGGCGTTTGGAAACGCTGTTTGAACGACTACGGCCAGCGCGTCCATGACCGGAGGGGCGGCCTCCAGGAGCAGCCAACCGGCCGGGGCAAGGGCGCCCGCGACGTCGAGAAGTAGCCGCCGGTACAGCGTGAGGCCGTCGGCTCCGCCGTCGAGCGCGAGGAGCGGTTCGAAGCCGACTGCGGCGGGAGGCGGTTCGATGTCGCCCGTCGGCACGTACGGTAAATTCGCAACGATGCAGTCGTAACGGCATCCGCGCACGGGATCGAGCAAATCGCCGAGAAAAAAGCGTATCCGCTCGTCGAGGTTCAATCGTCGCGCATTTTTACGCGCTACGTCGAGAGCTTGCGGCGAAACGTCAACCGCATCGACGGACGCACTGCGTAGCTCGGCCGCGAGCGTACACGCAATCGCCCCGCTTCCCGTTCCGAGATCGAGCATGCGCGGCGCAACGCAATCCCGCATCAGCAGGAGCGCCTCGTCGATGAGGTGCTCGGTCTCCGGTCGCGGAACGAGCACGTTGCGGTCGACGACGAACTCGCGACGATAGAAACCTGCCGATCCGACAATATACGCAAGCGGCTCGCCCGTCTTGCGGCGCGCGCAATTTCGTTCAAATGCCTTTCGGTCGGCCTCGCTGAGCTCGTTTGCATCGTGTGCGACGAGCCACGCGCGCTCGCATCCGAGCACATGCGCGAGCAGGCGCGACGCGTCTTCGGTTCCGGCTGCCGCTAGGGCGCTGCGGACGTTCAACCCGATGCGGCGGGAAGGGATTCGCCGGCCAACAAACGCGCTTGCTCGTCTTTAAGGAGATCGTCGATGATGACGCCGACGGCGCCATCCATGATACCGCGGATATTGCCGTAGCTTTGGTTGATGCGATGGTCGGTAACGCGATCCTGCGGAAAGTTATACGTCCGGATTTTTTCGGAACGGTCACCCGTGCCGACCTGACTCCGGCGCAGCGACCCCATCGCTTCTTCCTTCTCGCGCTGCTGCCGCTCGTATAGCATCGAGCGCAGCATGGTCATCGCTTTTTCGCGGTTCTGGATTTGCGAACGCTCCTGCTGCGATGCGACGATAATACCCGAGGGCACGTGCGTGATACGAATCGCGGATTCCGTCTTGTTGACGTACTGGCCGCCCGCACCGCTCGATTTATAGGTGTCGATTTGCAGATCGGTCGATTTGATTTCGATATCGACGTCTTCGTCGACTTGCGGCAAGACCGCCACGGTAGACGTCGACGTGTGAATTCGCCCTTGCGCTTCGGTCGCGGGCACGCGCTGCACGCGATGCACGCCCGACTCGTGCTTAAAATGGCGGTACGCCTGATTGCCCTTTACCGCGAGCACGATCTCTTTGTACCCGCCCGCGTCGCTCTCGTTTTCGGAGACGAGTTCTACGTTCATGCCGTGCGCTTCGGCATATCGCATGTACATCCGCGCGAGATCGCCGCCGAAGATTGCGGCTTCGTCGCCGCCCGCTCCGGCACGGACTTCGATAAAGATATCCTTATCGTCGTTCGGATCCTTGGGAACCATCAGGACCTGGAGTTCGTCTTCGATCTCGAGCCGGTGCGCCCGCAAAGCCTTGACTTCTTCCTCGGCTAGCTCCCGCATCTCCGGGTCCGACGTTTCGTCGATCAGCGCCTGATTAGCGGCCAATTCGTCGACGGTTTTTCGATACTGCTTGTAGGCGTTGACGGTGTCTTCAAGTTGCGCGCGCTCCTTGACGAGCGCCGTGAACCGCGCCTGGTCGAACGCGCCCGCGGGATTACCTAGATCGCGCTCGATTTCATCGAACCGGCGCGCCGTCGTTTCAAGCCGCGCGATAACGCTTGCGGTTAGTTCTGCCATGCGTCGTTACGGTCCAATGTTTTTCTGAACTCCTCAAAGGGCCCGGCCAAGAAAAAAACGAGCCGCACGGCGGCTCGTCTCGCAATCTCTCGGGCGTAGCTATGCTTCCGCGGTAACTTTCTTTGACTCGCGAGCCGCTTGGCGTTCGGCGGCTTCTTTTTTCTTCTGCTCGGCTGCCGCGGCGCGCTGGTTGAACTTGTCAACGCGGCCGGCGGTATCGATCAGTTTTTGCGTCCCGGTAAAGAGCGGGTGGCAAGCCGAACAAATCTCGACGCCGATGTCCTTCATCGTCGAACCGGTGGTAAACGTGCTCCCGCAAGCGCAGTGGACGCGCGCTTCGGTATTCCAATTGGGGTGGATCTTCTCTTTCACAGCCCCATGATTATAGCAGGGCTGTCAAAGGGGGGCCTGAAGCGCCTACGGCACGACTTGGCCCGTAATGGCTTGGATCAAATGACCCGCGTACGGAACCCCTACTCCGGTAATTTGGTCGTAACCCGTTTGCGCGATCGCCCCCGGAATCGGTGCCGAGGGGAGTCCCAAGGCGTTGGATGCCATCTCGTTGCTCCCGTAGAGCACATCGTAAAAGACGCTGCCGTACGCGAGCGCGGGCGAGATGCCCCGCAGCGGCGTCCCCTTGAGAATCGCGTAGAGATATGGCGAGGCATTGCCCAAGCGGTAGAACGCCCCGCTTCCGCTGGGCGGGCAGAGGCCTTTACCGGGGTTGGCCACGCATGCGCTCAGCACGAGTGCCCACGTCGCGGCCATCTGCGGCGCCGAAACCGACGTGCCGCCGATATCGCTCGGTGCGCCACCGAATCGCGCATTGGAAATCGACGTGACTCCGGTATTCGGGTCGCCGATCAGCGACACATCGGGCTGCTCGCGCAAGCTATTTCCCAGCGCCGCCTGCTGCCAAGCAGGCGCCGGCATGAACGTCGAAGTCCCCCCTCCGGATCCCGAGGATCCCCCGTAGCCGCCGCTGCCGGCAAACGACGTCGAGATGCCCCATCCGAGCACGGGAGCCGCCAGCGCGCCGAGGCTATCGAGATACGCGGTAACACCACCGACCGACGTGACGTTGTTATCGCCCGACGGATAGCTGACGCATACTTGCGGGCGATACCCACCGCCGGCGGCCAGGCATTCGGCAGAACCCGAGTCGCCCGAGGACGCGAACGCCGCAATCCCTTCGGTCGAAAGTTCGGCGAACTCTAACTTCGAAAACGAGGCGTCGTACGCGTTCGCATCCGCAAAGTTGTCGCTTTCGCCGCCGCCGTAACTCATCGAAATGATATCGGCCTTGTTGTCGGCGATCACTTGCTGGATTTCGGGATCGGCTTCGTTT
>JBDTFK010000108.1:0-3283 GCA_039937995.1 Vulcanimicrobiaceae bacterium
GGATTAACGAGCCGACTTCATTTTGGCCTCGTGCGACGCGAAAACGCCTTCTTCAGGTCGACGCGAGCCTGCACGACTACATCGCGCAACTTTTCACTTCCTTGCAGCGAGACGCAGCATAGCGTTCCATCGCAGGCCGCCTTCGAACCGATGATAAGCTGTGAGCGCTTCGGGCTTCTCGTTCGAACCAGAGCAACCAATGACCCGCCGCGAAAGCATATTGTGCTTTCCGGTAAACCGCAGTAGGATGGTAGGTAAGAAAGGGGCGTAGATGGCTTGGACTATTACCCTCGAGAGCGTAAGCACAGCCCGTAACCCGGCCGCGCTGCGGGATGCTCTGCCGCTTCTTGAGCGTCTCGTCAAAGCGTTCGGTCAAAGGCAGCTCACGCGGTTCCTCGACGTCGGATCCGGAACGATTGCCAATTGGACCTCCGGCAAGCGCACAATGAGCCGGCTGATGACCAAGCGCATCTTCGACCTGCACGACGTCCTGAGCCGGGCCCTGCTTGTCTACGAGCCGGAGGTGGTCACGGATTGGCTCCTGGGCAACGATCCATACCTCGACCTGCGGCGGCCCATCGACGTGCTTGTTCTCGACGGCGCGGGACCGGTGATCGCGGCACTCGATGCCCACGAAAGCTTTGGGTACGCGTGAACCTTTACCGCGTGTTCCCGTGGGACGAAGACGCCGCCGAGACCGAGCTCGGGGGCGCTTTTTTTGTCGTTGACTCGGATCGCAATCGCATTAGCAATCTCGAGTACTACACAACGCTCTATCTGGCTGGGCAACCGGAAGCGGCAATTGCCGAAGTACTCGGTCACCTACTCGTGTGGCGCACAACATCATTTCAGCATCCAATCGGCACGTTATCCCTTGCAACTTACGAACTCGACGACCAAGCACCGATCTTTGAACTTGACGACATCGATTCGTTGCGTTCGCTCAATATCGCGCGCCCGTCTCGAATCATCACACGCGATCGTGACGTTACGCGGCGCTGGGCACTCGCGATCTATCAACGCGGAGGTAACGTCGGTGCCCGCTGGTGGTCGTACTACAATCCGCAATGGAGCGCGTGCGGCCTGTGGCAACGCGCCGGCCTCACACTCTGCGGTCGCCCGGAACCGCTGACAATCGAGACGCCCGCCGTCATTACCGCCGCGCAAGCCATCTCAAAGCAGCGTATCCTCTAGAACTCGCCGAATTCGTTAGTAAACGACACTAATCCAGGACGATCTGCTCCAGCTTCGGATAGACGAGCGTTCGCGATTGGGGAAACGTCGTTGGATCGATGATGTCGTGGCGCGGCTCTCCAAGATTCGTCAGCACAACCTCGCTATAGTCCGCGCCGCGCGAGTTCCAGATCGAGAGCAGATTGCGCGGTACGCTATTGTTTATGGCGCTTTCGTGCGAGTTCGTAACGAGCACGCACGACCGCGCGAGCGGCTTGCGGCTGGGTGCGTAGTTGAAGATCGCGTCGCCGAAAAACGTTACTTCAGCGAGCGCGTGCGTTGGGAATCCGGGATAGGCGTACACCGGCAACGAGCCCGCCTTCACGCGAGGATCCCACCACCAGTACATACTTGGAATCGCGTAGAGCGCGTGCATGGCTACCGATGCAACGCCTCGCGAGAAACCGATCGGCGTCAAGAACGGGGCGATCGGGACGGCGAGATCGATCGGCATCGCTTGCGCGAGCCACAGCGCCATCGATCCGCCGAGCGAAAGCCCGAGGGCGCTCACGCGCTCGCCCAAACCGCTTACGACATGATACGCATCGAGCGTGCAGTCAACGAGCTCGGCCCCGGTCAGATCCGCAAGCGTCGTCGTTAGCCGGTCTTTCAAGCCGTGGCGCGGAATGCGCGGCACGAAGACGTTGCAGCCTCGGTTGTAAAATTGCCGGGCGAGTTCGTCGAACTGTTGCGGGCAGTTCGTAAACCCGTGAAAAAGCAGGACGGAGTTCCGCACGCGCTTGCCGTGCTCGTACAAACGCGGCAGCGCGGTTACTGCGAGCGTTGGATCGGCGGCGTCTCGCGCGATCGTAGAGCGGATCGATGTGATTGCCTCGTCGTACGACGGTTTCGAGCGCGGGTAGGGAAGCGCGCGCAGCGGCGGACGGGGGGCGCAAGATACACCGGCGCCCGCCAAAAACGAAGCGCCCAACACGGCATTGAAATCGCGACGTTTCATACGGTCGCTTTCAAGGTGACGCTTGCAACATCCCGGAAGCGCCCCTGATGGAACGTCGCACGCCCGCTATTTTCTTCGGTCACGGTAATCCTCTCAATGCCATTGAAGACAACGCGTACACTCGTGCCTGGGCCAACCTCGGGAAGACGTTTCCACGCCCACGCGCAATCGTCATGATCTCGGCGCATTGGTACGTCCCCGATACGTTGGTGATGTCGAACGAGCACCCGCAAACCATTCACGATTTCGGCGGTTTCCCGCAAGCGCTGTATGAAGTCGCGTATCCGGCGCCGGGCAATCGCAATCTCGCGCAGCGAATCATCGAACTGCTCGGCAGCGACGTCGCGAAAGCCGACGAGAGTTGGGGCCTCGACCACGGAACGTGGTCGGTGCTCAGGCACGTGTACCCGAACGCGGATATCCCAATCGTGCAAATCAGCATCGATGAATCCCGGCCGCCGCTCTTTCACTACGATCTCGGCAAGCTGCTTCGCCCCTTGCGCGACGAAGGCGTGCTGGTTGCTGCGAGCGGAAACGTCATTCACAATCTCCATACGTATGCTTGGGGGCAGCACCCCGCCGCACCGTTCGACTGGGCGCTTCGATTTGAAAAACACGCGCGAGAGCTGTTGCTCGCGCGCGTGTTCGAACCGCTGATCGACTACGAGTCGATGGGAACCGACGCGCTTCTTGCGGCGCCTACCCCGGACCACTACCTCCCACTG
Source organism: Vulcanimicrobiaceae bacterium (assembly GCA_039937995.1). Classification (GTDB taxonomy): domain Bacteria; phylum Vulcanimicrobiota; class Vulcanimicrobiia; order Vulcanimicrobiales; family Vulcanimicrobiaceae; genus JALYTY01. The sequence continues at coordinate 2,917 of JBDTFK010000108.1, forward strand.
CTCTACGTCTTGGGCGCGTCTTACGATGACGATTCCGTAACCTTTCCCGTAGAGGGCATGGACGGCGGATCGATTTCGATGCTCTCCGTGAAGTTTAGTCGCTAGTGACTTATTTGGCGACGGCCTTAACTTGGGCTTCGGTCACGGCCGAGGCTTTGTTTCCCCAGGACGAGCGGACGTATGTAATTGTGGATGCGATGTCCGCATCCGATAGCTGCTTGCCCCAATCCGGCATCATTCCGTTGTAATCGTGGCCTTTCACGGCAATTTTTCCGGTCAGGCCGTATTTTACAATGTGAATCACCTTGGTCGCGTCGCCGAGAACGACGGGGTTACCGGCAAGCGGCGGAAACGTGCCTTCGATTCC
>JBDTFK010000109.1:0-11458 GCA_039937995.1 Vulcanimicrobiaceae bacterium
GGCGCACCTTGGACGCATGCGCGAAATGCTCTTGCGCGCGGACGACCGCACGCTCGTGCTCGTCGACGAGATCGGCGGCGGCACGGAGCCCGGCGCCGGCGCCTCGCTCGCGGTGGCGATGCTCGAACGGCTTTTGGAAGTGCGAGCGTGCGGCGTCGTCACGACGCACGCAACCGAGCTCAAACTTTTTGCATCGGCGACGCCCGGGGTCGCGAATGCGAGCGTGCGGTTCGATCCACAGTCGTTCCGTCCGACGTATCACCTCGACGTGGGAGCTCCGGGGCAGTCGCTGGCTTTTCCCCTCGCGCGGGCGCTCGGCATCGATGCCGCGATCGTCGAGAGGGCGCAGGCATTGCTCGAGCGGCGCGAGCGCGACTACGAATCGGCGCTTGCCGAACTCTCGCTGCGCGCCGCCGAGGTGCAAGCCGAACGCGACGCGCTTGCCGATCAGCGCGCCATCGCGGCGCGGGAACGTGACGCGACGCGCGAGGCCCGCGAGAAACTCGACGTTGAAAGGCAGGCGTTCGCGGATCGCGCCGAAGCCCGGATGCAGCAAGGCCTTCGCGACTTTACGTCGGAGCTGCAACGGCGGGCTGCGGCAAATGCGGTTAGCCGCCCGCGGGTCACCGCAGCGCAGAGCGACTTGCTTTCGCGGAATTTCGAAAAGTTGCGAGCCGATCTCGGTATCAAGGACCGGCAAAGCGACGCGAACACCGGCGGCGACACGTTTGCCCCGAACGATCGTGTGCGAATTCATTCGCTGCGGCAGGAGGGAACCGTCATCGAGGACTTCGGCGATACGCTTCTCGTAGCGATCGGCGTTATGAAAACCGTGGTAAAGAGAAGCGACGTCGAGCGTGCTCCTCGACAAGCTCGGGAGCGGCATCGCGCCGACGACGGCGGAACGGCGAAGATTGAAGCAGCGGGACGTTCGAGGTTGGAACTGGACGTTCGCGGGAAGCGCTTCGCCGAGGCCGAGCCGATCGTCGACCGGTGGATCGACGAAGCGCTACTGGCCGGGGCAGGGACGCTGCGCCTCATTCACGGCAAAGGCACAGGCATGCTCGGGCGCGGCCTTCAGCAATTCTTGAGCGCGCATCCGTCGGTAAAGAGCATTCGCTACGGACTCGAGGACGAGGGCTCAGGCGGCGTTACGATAATTGAGTTGCAATGACCCATCCGCACTTCGCCGATGTCGAGTTTCTGCTCGACGGCTTCGATCACGTTGAAACGGTCGAGGACTTCCGCGAGCGGTTGAAGCTGGGGCGCCCGCTCAATATCAAACTGGGAATCGATCCGACGAGCCCCGACCTTCACCTCGGCTTTATGGTCGTTTTGAACAAACTCGCGCGGTTTGCCGAGGCGGGGCACGACGTAACCCTTATTATCGGCGACTTCACGGCAAGCATCGGCGATCCCAGTGGCCGCAATGCGATGCGTCCGCCGCTGACGCGCGAGCACATCGAAAGCAACATGCGCACCTATCGCGAGCAGGCCGGAAAGGTGCTCGATCTCGATCGGATAAAGATTCGTTACAATTCGGAATGGCTCGGGACGATGAATTTTTCCGATCTTGTGCGGCTCGCGTCGCACGTAACCGTCGCGCAAATGCTGGAGCGCAACGATTTTAGCAACCGCTACGGAAGCGGCGCCGCAATTTCGCTGCACGAGTTTCTCTACCCGGTCGCTCAAGCATACGATTCTATCGCCGTGCGCTCCGACGTCGAACTCGGCGGCACCGATCAACTCTTCAACCTGCTTCTGGGCCGGCAATATCAGCGCGAATACAACCAACTGCCCCAGATTTGCGCGACGGTTCCATTGCTCGTCGGCCTTGACGGCACCAAAAAAATGAGCAAATCCCTGGGCAACTATGTGGGAATCTCCGAGGACGCCCAAACGCAATTCGGAAAATTGATGTCGATCTCGGATGCGCTGATGCCGACGTATGCACGTCACGCCGCGTTTTATTCCCAAGGGGAGGCAGACGCACTTGCCGCATCGTTACAATTGGGCGAGTTGAATCCGATGGATCAGAAGAAAACGCTCGCGCAAGAAATCGTGACCCGATATCACGGCAGGGACGCGGCCGCCGCGGCGCGCGCGTATTTCGAGCGCACGGTGCAGCGGCGCGAAATTCCGAGCGACGATATCGCGGAAATGCGCCTTGGCGATGCTTCGCGCATCGCGGACCTGCTGGTGAAAGCCGGCTTCGCGCAGAGCAAGCGGGCGGCAGAGCGACTTATCTCGGGGAACGGCGTTAAGGTGGATGGTATAGTCGTGAGCGACCCGCGGACAGCCTGGAGCGCAACCGCGCCGGCCGTGTTATCGGTCGGGTCGCGTAAGTTTGTCCGCGTCGTTCCGAACGAAAGGTAGCCATGGAGTTCGAACCCATCACGTATACGTCGGTAGCGCCGATCGAAGGCCGGAAATTCGTATGCAAACGGTGCGGCCGCAAGTACGCTTACCCGCAGCCCGGCGAGCGCCCCATTCGCTGCGAGTGCGGCTGGTGGTACTACAACGACGGCGCCGCCGTACGCGAAGCCTATTGGCAACGCATAGAACCCTACCGGATGCCTCCGGCGATAGCGCGCCTCTTCCACCAGCAATAGTTCTCGGGCGCCACTGCGGTTATTGGTGTGAGTTGGCGGCCAAGGCAATAACTTCGTCGGATGTAAAAACGTACACGCGTTTACAAAACTCGCACGTAGCTTCCGTCTCGCTGCGCTCCGATGCGAGCCGGCGAAGCTCGTCGACTCCCATTGCAAGCAGCACACTCTCGACCTTTTCCTTCGAGCACAAACACGCAAACCGCACGTCGACGCTCCGATGCGACCGCAACTGCAGCGATCCGGCGAGTGCGTGTAACAATGCGTGGGCGTCGGCGCCTTCGTTAATGAGCGTCGTAACCGGCCGCATTGCACGAGCGCACGTTTCGAGCATCGCGATCGCTTTTTCGTCGGCTCCGGGCATCACTTGAGCCAGGACCCCTCCGGCGGCGCGCACGCCGTGAGGGCTTGCCAGGACGCCGAGCGCAACGACGCTCGGAATCTGTTCCGATTTTACAAGGTAGGCTGCCAGGTCTTCCGCGATTTCGCCCGAGTAGAGCGGAACGACGCCGACGTACGGCGCTCCAACCTCGTACGATTTGGTCACATGTAACGATCCGCTTCCAATTGCTCGGGCGACATCGAATTTGCCGCGCGCGTTGAGGGGAATATCGACCCGCGCGTTGCGGGCGTAACCGCGAGCCCCGAGTACCTCCGGCTCGAGCAGCCACGCGTCGGCAGCAATGGCCGAAATGGGTCCGTCGCCGGCGATCTGCAGCGTGAGCCGCTCGCAGCCGCTCAGAGCCGAGCCGAACAAGACGGCACCCGTCGCCAGACGCCCGGTAGCGGCACTGGCCGTCGGAGAAAGGTCGTGCCGCTCGCGTATTTCTCGTACCAGTTCGGTCGTTACCGCAGCGACAAGAACGATCCCGGCTTCCGGCGCCGACGCGCTAATCAACATATCGGGCATATCAGCCTCTGTAGCGAAGGCGGCTGCATTTCCTTCAAGAACAAGCGTTGCATGCGCGTATTGGTCATACACGGCCCGAGTCTGAACTTGCTCGGCGAGCGAGAGCCGCAAGTGTACGGGACGCAGACGCTTTCGGAAATTAACGAGTTCGTTCAAAGCGGTGCTCGCGATTTCGGCGTCGACGTGGAATTTGCCCAACACAACAGTGAAGGTGACATCATCGATTCGATCCACGACGCGCGGAATCGTTACGACGCGATCGTTATAAACCCGGGCGCATATTCACACTACTCATATGCGATCGCCGACGCAATCTCCGCCGTGCGCATTCCGGTCGTCGAGGCGCACCTCTCGAATATCGCCGCCCGGGAAACGCACCGCCGCACCAGTGTCACCGCGGCGGCGTGCATAGGCAGCGTTTCCGGCTTCGGTGCCCGTTCCTACATATTGGCGCTCCGTGCAATCGCAGAAAACGCGAAAAACTAGCGATTCTTAGCTAAAACCGGGGAGGAGCGCGTTCGCCGCCTGCGTATATTCCCTCCCTGCTCTTTAGGAGACCCGGAGTTTGACGAAAACCGATCTGATCGATGCCGTTGCAGGTGAAGCGCAACTCTCAAAGCGCCAAGCCGGCGAAATCGTCGAATTGATTTTTAACGAGATCAAGAGCGCACTGCAAAAAGGCGATCGCGTGGCTCTCACCCCGTTCGGTAATTTTGTCGTCCGCGCGCGAAAAGCGCGCGAAGGTCGCAATCCAAAAACCGGCGAGAAGTTAAAAATTGCCGCGCGCAAAGTCCCGGCGTTTGTGGCCGGAAAATCACTCAAGGACGCGGTCGATGGAGTTCGCTCCAGTAGCAGAAGGTCTGCGGCAAAAAAGTCGGCGGTAAAGAAGGCGACAAAGAAAAAACCCGGACGGTAAAGCGGCGATCCGGCGTCGGGCTGTAGCGAAGCTTGGTTATCGCGCTACACTGGGGGTGTAGAGATCGCTGGTTCGAATCCAGTCAGCCCGACCAAATTCACAACGTCGCAATCGTGGCGTTGACGAAATCTCCGTCTATCGTTCCGGTAATCGTCGAGCGCGGTTGTGCGCGATAGATTTGCCACGTAGCATTAATCGTACCCACGGCCGAGCCCGTAATGTGAAGGGTAGCGTTTGCGTTTCCGGTTGCGGAATCAAACGATATCGTGCCCGAGACGGGAAGGTCGCTCGTCCACGCGACGTCGCGCAGATCGATTCGCGTTGTGCCGCCGGAATTCGAGGCCGTGAATTGACCTCCGCGCAGCCCCCTGCCGTGAACGATCCCAAGGATGCTCGAGCGTGCGAGCGCGTCGTTCGCTGCATACGCGGCGGAGGCGGCCGCTCGCAACGCCGAGAGCCCCGCGCGATTCCCCCGCGATGCGCTCGCCGGTTCGACCTCGGCAAGCGTGCGTGAAAATGACGGCACGAGTCGCATCGGCGGAATCGCGCCGGCGCATCGTGGGTCGACCCGGTGGGAATCGATCAACGTGCGGACCATCCGCGAGGCGCAATCGTAAACATCGCCGACCGCGGTAACGTGGCCGGAGTTCGAAACGATCACGCGATGTGCGTTCGTAAAGAGTACCGCAGCCGCGTCGCCTTCGCTCGGCGTCGTAATCGTGTCCAAATCGCCGGTAAGGACGAGGGTTGGAACGGCCGGCATACTCGCGCCCGTCGGAACCGACGAGCCCGTCGGATGGGCCGCCGATGCAACGGGCCAACGTTGACACATTTGCACGTACGCAAAGTCGAGCGGAATTGCCAGGAACTCATCGATCGTGAAGGGCGCGTAGAGTTCTGGATCGCTCGCACGTTTTCGCGCGAGTTCCGTTAGCCACGCGCGTTCGCGTTCGGCCGGACCGAGTCGCATGTCGTAGGTTTGCGGGTTATCTTCGCAGCTCGCGGCCGCGAAGAGCCCCTGACTGTGTTCGCGCACTCCGCCCGGATCGCGTTCTTCGTAGCGATAGGCCTCGCGCACGAGCCGTACGAGCGGCGCGGTATCGCCGGAAACATACGCTCGAGCTGCCGCATCCAGTTCACGATACGCAATCGCGTTCAAGCCCGCGGAGTCCATGACGAACGCAAGCTGAGTAGGCGTAACGGAAGCCTGCGGGCGCCGAAGCTCGCGGACCAGCCGCGCGATGCGCGAAAGTGTCGTCCCGGATTGAGCGTTGCATTGTGGTGACCGGCGGCAGACACGGTCGAACGCTTCGCGAATAGCCGGTGCTGTCTTCGGGTACCACGGGTCGTCGCCCACTGCGGGGTACGCTCCGTCGAGTGACACCGATCGCACGCGCGACGGATGCCGGGCTGCAAACACCTGCACGAAGAACGTACCGTATGAATCGCCGTAAAGATCGGCGTCGCGAATGCCCAATGCGTCGAGCAGCGCGTTAAGGTCGTCGGCGGCGAGCCCGGTACCGTAAAGATCCGCCCGCGCGCCGAGCGCAGCGCCGCAGCGGGTTACGTCACGCAGCAGCACGACGGGTGCGCTCTGTAATGGTTCACAGTCGATCGCTCCGGAACGTCCGGTCCCGCGATCGTCCATCAGTACCATGTCGCGCGTGCGCAGCAGCGGACCGAAGAGCGCGCGATAGGACTCCCTGGACGCCCCCGATGGATAGCCGGGGCCGCCCTCTGCCGCAACGATCGTCCCGGCTGACGGCGCCGCGGCATCGCGCCGCAGCAGGTAGGTAAATCCGACATTGACCGTACCCGCAACGGCGCCTGACGGATCGAGCGGCCGCGCGATCGTGCCGCAAAAATAGCCGGGAGCATCCGGACATGGCTGCAGTGTTAGCGACCCTGCGTGGATCTGCGCCGGCGCGTGGGTTCCGATTCCTATGGCCGCAGCGAGGAAAAGGTTCGACAGCAACATGATGATGCTCAACTGCTCCCAAGAATCGTCCGCAGCCTGCTTCCGGGATGGGTTTAGAACGCGACCCGTTTGGTGACTCGAATCATCAGCGTAATAAATGCGGCTAGGCTCGGATGGTTCCCCGAAGAAATCGCTGGCGAACGGCGGGTCCCGTCGAAAAAGAAACGAACGCCACCGGACGGACGAGAAAACAATTTGAGCTCGACCAAGGGGAGGCGGAACGTGCGTACTCTTCACACCCGGTGTTGGGCCCTCGCGGTTAGCATTGCGATACCGGCGTCTTTCGTAGCGTCCTATGCGCGCCCGGCGCAAGCCGGAACGACGGGAACGATCACCGGAACGGTCACGGAAGCGGGCGAAAAACTCCCGATCGCCGGCGCAAAAATTACGGTCGTAAGCCCTTCACAAAGCGAATCCTCATTCAGCGATGCCGGTGGCCACTTTTCGTTCGTCTCGCTCGCACCCGATGAATACACGCTTTCCGCGAGCAAAGACGGTTACGATGCGCTCTCGGAGCCGGGCGTGGCAGTTTTCGCGGACGCCCGGCAAAACTTGTCGATTTCTCTGCGCAAATCGTTGAAAATAATTGCCTCCGTTACGACGCGCGCTGGTTCCGATCTCGTGCGTCCGGGAACCACCGCCGACATCTATTCGATTGACGCGCGGGAACAAGCGCGTTTGAGCGCCCTCGGTGGCGGAAGTAATCTCAACAGCGCGTATTCAGCCATCGGAAGCGCGCCGGGCGCCTACGTGCCGGCAAATCAGTCGGGTGCAGCGCAGAGCGTTTACGTTCGCGGTGGAGATTACTACGAAGTCGGATACGAATTCGATGGAATTCCGGTCAATCAGTCGTTCGACAACTACACGACGAGTTCGCTTTCGTCCCTCGGACAACTCGAGTTGCAAGTGTATACCGGCGCGACGCCCGCAAACGCAGAAGCGCAGGGCCTCGCGGGTTTCGTGAATCAGGTCATCAAGACCGGAACGCGACCGGGCATCTCGACGGCGGCCGGAGCAATCGGAACGTCGTCGTTTTATCACTCACTTGACATGGAGAGCGGCGGAGCCACTCCCAACCGGCTTTTTTCGTACTACGTCGGCATCGGCGGATTCAATCAAGCGCATCGCTACATCGACCAATATAACGGCGCCGCGTACGCCGACGAATTCGGGGTTCAACTCGGTGTGTGCCCGGCAATCGGTTCGGGATATACGCCGCCGCCGTCGTGCTACACGGCAGGTGCGCTTAACGAAAGCGCTGCCGGATCGCCGGGATACGTCTTAGGAGCAAATGGCTTCAGTTCCAGCCCCGCGATGATTGCAACTCGTACGTCGATCGTCAACCTACACTTCGGAATTCCGCACAAGGGCAACGATCTGCGGGACGACGTTCAGGTGCTTTACGATAACGACCAGCTATCTTCGGCGCTCTACAGTTCGATAAACGACGAGGGCCTTCCAAACTATCTCGCGACCGTTCCCGCGTCGGGATACAATCAGTTTCCGCCGGTATACGTCGATTCATATCAGTACGGGGGATCGACGGGAACGTTCTTGCCCGCGAACTACGCGTCGCTCGTAACGCCGTACCTATTCCCATCTTCGGCCCAGCACCCCGTCGGCGCCGGAGTTATTCCGAACTTTATGAACCAGCGCGACGTCGATTACGGGGCCCAATCGATTTTCAAGTTGCAATATCAGAAAAACTTCAGTTCGAGCGCGTTTATGCGCCTCTACGGGTACACCTATTATTCCAACGTCATCGACACGGGCGCGATGGACTCCGTGCAGCCGTATGCGTTTTACGACTCGGGCGACTATGAAATTATATCGCATACGCGCGGTGGGAGCGTGCAGTTTACCGACCAATGGAATCAACAAAACCTGCTCGAAGCGCAAGCATCCTATACGACGTCCACCGGTCAGCACAACTATAACGAGCAGATGTTCGGTTATACCGACCAATTTGCCGTGCTGGTAAATCCGAGCGCGATCAATAGCGGCACCTGCTACACCGCATCCGCGTCCGGAGTCGGCGCTGCTACGCCCGCCACGTGCAGCAATTTCCTTGGGCAAGGAATTAGCTACGGCGCGCAGCAGGCGACATTCGCATCGCTATACGGGATCGCGAACGGCTCGCCTCCGCCGGACGCGGGTTCGATGACTTGCGGCGGAGCGAAGTGCGCGTACTACGTCGTAGAAAACGGACCATATGGCGAGCACGATGCGTCGCGACCTGTGTTCACCGGATACTCGCTGACGGATCAGTGGCGGCCGAGCGATCGGCTTGATTTCAGCCTGGGCCTTCGGCTCGACCGTTACGACTTCACCGGGGACAACACCGATACCGGCGCCGCTCGCAATTTTTGGTTCGCCGCATTCAATCAGGATACGTGCTACGACACGCAGAAGCTTGCGTTAATCGACCGCTCGGCGCTTCTGAGCGGACCGTGGAGCACGAACTCGCAGCTGCCATGCTCGACATTCGGCGCGCAATACGTTAACGCAAACATGCAGAATATTCCAAGCCAGAAGTACGTCTATAGTATTTGGCAGCCGCGAATCGGCGCGACGTATACGCTCGATCCGAATACAGTCCTGCGCGCGAGCTACGGCAAGTACAACGAACAGCCGAGCAGTTCGTACGAGCAGTACGACACACTCGAGGCAAATCTTCCAAATCAGCTCGCGCAGTATTACCGCTTGGGTTTCTCGACGCCCGGGCACAACGTCGCCCCATCCGTCTCGTTCAATAGCGATTTTTCGATCGAGCATCGGTTTAAGGGGACCGACATGTCCTTTAAACTCACGCCCTTCCTTCGTCAAACGCAGGCTCAGGTGGAGAACTTCTACATCAACCCGATAACGTCGCTCATCGGCGGCCTCAACGCCGGCGATCAAACGTCGCGCGGCTTTGAATTCGCGTTCAACAAAGGCGACTTCGACCACAACGGCTGGGCCGGCCGGCTCTCGTTCGCCTATACCTACGCGACGGTGAAGTACAGTACGCTGCAAAACGGCTCGACCGTCATCTCGCCGATCAACTCGGCGATCGCAATCTATAATTCATTCACCAAGGCATGCGCGCCGAACGGTGCCGATGCCGGTCAAACTCGCTTCGGTATTCCACTTTGCGGCGCACTGCCTTCGGGCGAGATCGCTTCGGCATGCTACGTACCGCTCGCCGGCGGCGGCGCGAATCCGTCGCCATGCAACGCGGCGGGCGCTTACGCGAACCCGTATTGGAATTCACCCGCCTCTTCGCTCTACGATCCGAACGCGGAGTACATTCCATTTTCAGTCTTTCCCGGGCCCATCGGTTCGGGGGTGAACGCATTCGATTTTCCGTACGTCGGAACACTCATTCTTAACTACAAACACGACAAATTGTCGGTCACTCCATCGCTACAATTGCAGGCGGGCAACCGGTACGGAGCGCCGCTCACAACTCCGGGAATCGATCCGGCGGCCGGCTGCACGGCGCTTGCGGGGCAGACCGTTGCAGGGGATCCGCGCTACCCAAATGGAGCGCCGGGCGGATTGCCGTTCGACGCAACGACTTGCGCGTCAATATCCGGAATCACCATTCCGGATCCGTACACAAGGCAATTCGACGCGCCCGGCGCTTTTCGCGAACCCGCGCAACTCATGGCAAATCTGCGCATTGCGTACGACGTCACGCCGCGAGTTACGGCTACGCTCACGTTAGCCAGCGTCTATCAAGCCTGCTTCGGCGGCCAAAACACGCCGTTCACGTATTTTTGGAGCAGAAATGTGTGCGCTTACAGCGGGCTACAGAGCAGCGTCACGCCCGTCGGAAACGCCTATAATCCGGGAGCAAACGTTCAGACGTTTTTGCGGTACCCGTACGAGCCGTTTTTCGGATCATCAAACGCACTCAATCAACCTTTTAACGCGTTTCTCGGTTTGAACGTGCGACTCTAGGAGATGAGGTGCTGGGTCGTCGCGGCCGTCGCGCTCCTTGCCGCATCCCCCGGCGAATCGGCCTGGCTTCCGACCGGCCAAACGATCACGCCGCTTGCCGCGCCCGGCATTCAACGAGAATTGTTGCGCACGGGATTGCGGGCGGACGGTTCGGCCGATGCGGGCGGAGCGATGGCGGTAGCCATTAGTCCTGCCGGCGACACCCTGCTCGTTTTAACCAGCGGATACAACTACCAATACTACGACTCGCGCGGCCGCGAGATACGCTTCCCTACACGAAATCTCACTACGGGAGCGATAAGGCGCAATGCGACCGATCTCACCCAGTGGGTATTCGCCTATCGAATTGACGGCGTGAAGCTCGAGTTTCTCGCGCGCGTGTCGGTCCCTAACACATTCGACGGTTTAGCCTGGTCGCCCGACGGAAGCCGGTTCTACGTATCCGGCGGCATTGACGACTGCGTTCTCGTCTATCGCCGTCGCGGGGCAGCGTTTGCATTCGATGCCCCCGCGATCCAACTCGGCCACGCCGGCGGAATCCTCGCGCGCACAAAGGCCGGCGCTCGCGGAGCAGCCCTCGGCCTAGATTTTAAGGCGTTGGCCGCCGGCATCGCGGTAAGCGCCGACGGTCGAACGCTGGCAGTCGCAAACATGCAAAATGACAGCGTCTCCATTGCCGACACGCACACGCGCAAAGTCATTCGCGAGATTCCGCTCTTCGTCGCCGGCTCGCTGCGCGCGCACGGTGAGTATCCGTACGGTGTTGCGATCGCCTCGAAACCGGGCGGGGGCGTTCGCGCGATCTACGCAAGTTCGCTGCGCGATGGTGACGTCGCAGAAATCGGCGTATCGAAGAGCCCGCATTTTATTGCGCTCGGAGGCGAGCCGAACGCGCTCGAACTGGATCGGGACGCGACGCATCTGTACGTCGCAAATGGCGACCTCGATGAAATCGAAGTGATCGATACGCGAACAAATCGGCTAAAACGCCGCATCAGCGTCGACCGCCCCCATCAGCGCTGCGGCGGCGCAAACCCTAACGCGCTGGCATTGAGTGCGGACGGCCGGCGCCTCTTCGTTTCGCTGGGTGGCGAAAATGC
>JBDTFK010000110.1:0-7324 GCA_039937995.1 Vulcanimicrobiaceae bacterium
CTGCGCGTTCCGTGTTGGAATTTGCACAGTACGGATTGTCTTACTGCGAAAGAATGCGATACTTAACGATACACCGCTATTCGAGAGTCGCAGACTGTCGTCTCATTTATCGACAACGCGTCAAGGAGTGCACCTGAGTTGGAGCTGCACAACGCGACAGGCACGTACCGCCTCAGTGCGGCGTCGTGCGCGCTATTGGGCGCGACATTGCTTCACTTGATCGATCGTAACGGAAAGGTCATGGGCCGGTACGGAAATCGCGGATACATCAAAGGTTCGATCGACGGCGACATTTTGGTTGCCGCACTGCGTGAAGGTTCGCGCTCGGGCTCCATGAGAATTCGTTTTGACGCGAATTACCGGTCTTTCGAGGGCACGTTTGAGCTTAACGATTTGGCCGTCTTAAACGAACTTTCAGGCTCGCGGCTAAGTTCTGCATCTTCCGGCGACGCGCATCTGGGGACATCCTACTAACTCCGTAGAGCTCTGCGCGCCGGTTGTTAGTGGTTCATCTTCCCCATATCGACGCGCATCGATTGCTGCGACGGCCAGACGTGCCCGTAGCCGGAAAATCCGATGGAGAGACCACCGATCACAAAGATCATAAAGATACCGATTCCGACGATGATGAGCGCCTGTTTGCTGATCCCCTGCGATTCCGGCACCGTGTTGAAGTCGAGGTACTCGCCGTCTTTTACGATCATATCAGGCCGCCTTTGGGAAGTTGCCGAGCACGTTTGCGCCCGCAAGGATGGCAATGATCGCGCCGAGGCAGAGCAGCCCCAGCATCAATTTGAAAACGTGGTTCTCGAATCCCGGCGTTTTCCAGTCGTCCTTCAGCGCCTTCGCCGAAACGACGGCCACGACGATGCCGCCGAGGATGGCGATGATGCGTTCGATAGTCGGTAAATCGGTATGCACGATAGCCGTCCTTAGATTAGATAGAAAATCGAGAAGAGAGCAACCCAGATCACGTCGACAAAATGCCAGTAGAGCGTCCCCGCGGTCAACCCGAAGAACTTCTCTTTCGTATACGTGCCGTGAATCGATTGAAGGAGCAAAATCGTGAGGTAGATCACGCCCACGGTAACGTGGAAGCCGTGCATGCCGGTAAGCGTGAAAAACGACGCCCCGAAGATGCCGCTGCCTCCCCATGTCACGTGATCGTGTACGATCAGGTTCGTATATTCATACGCTTGACCGCCGAGAAAGAGCGCCCCCAGAATAATCGTGGCGACCATAAAGCCCGAGTATTTTCCGAAGTTTCCGTGCTTCCAGTTCTCGAGCGCGTAGTGCATCGTCGCACCGGATCCGAAAAGTATCACGGAGTTCACGGCGGCAAACGCAACATCGAGGCGGTTGATGCCCGGCGGCGGCCATCCCTGGCCGCTGCTACGCATGTAAAGATAGGCGAAAATGAACGACGAAAACAACACGAGGTCGGAAACGAGAAAGAGCATGAAGCCCTGGAGCCGCAACTCCCGCGTTTCGACGTAAAGTTGATCGACCTCACCGTGATGCGCATCGGAGACAAGGCCGCCGTGCGAAACGGATGCTACAGCCACGCGTGCCTCTCCTTTAGTGCCCGCCGACCGCGATAGGCGAGTCGGTCAGTTCTTCGTCAAGTCCCTTGTACGGCAACGGTTGCGAGAAGTCGTAAGGCAAGCCGTAGACCGTCGGGATGTTTTTGAAGTTGTAGTAGTGCGGCGGCGACGGGATCTGCCATTCAAGCGTACGCGCGCCCCATGGATTGGCACCGGCCTTTTTGCCGTTGCGAAGACTGTAAAGCACGTTTACGAAGAATATCAAGATCGCGACCGCCATCACATAGGAAGAGATCGACGATACATCGTTCCAGAATTGGAATTGCGGATCGTAGATCGGCACGCGCCGCGGCATGCCGAGCATTCCGAGCCAGTGCTGCGGCAAGAACGTGCCGTTGAAACCGAAGAAGAAGAGCCAGAAGTGCCACTTCCCTAACGTCTCATTCAACAACCGGCCGCTCATCTTGGGGAACCAGAAGTACATACCGGCGAAGAGACCCATGAGACTTCCGCCCACGAGAACGTAGTGGAAGTGCGCGACGATGAAGTACGTTCCATGCACGTGGAGATCGAACGGCACGGCCGCGAGAAGGACTCCCGTGATACCGCCGAGCGTAAAGAGCGCTACGAAACCTACCGCGAAGAGCATCGACGTGGTGTAGTGGATCTTTCCGCCCCACAGCGTCGCAGTCCATGAAAATATCTTTACGCCCGTTGGAATGGCGATCGTGAACGTGAGGATCATGAACGGCAGCTGGAGGTACGGCGCCAGGCCCGAGGTAAACATGTGGTGCGCCCATACCATGAATCCGGCAAGCGCGATTGCCATCGACGAGAACGCGATCATCTTGTAACCGAAGATCGGCTTACGCGCGAACGTCGGGATAATCTCCGAAATCATGCCGAACACGGGCAAGATCATGATGTAGACGGCAGGATGAGAATAGAACCAGAACATGTGCTGCCACATGACCGGCGAGCCGCCTTTGGTCGGGTCGAAGAACGGTACGCCGAATTGGCGCTCCATAAAGAGCGCGGCAAGCGCGGCAGCAAGTGCCGTCGTTGCGATCATCAGCAAAGGCGCGGTAGCGAGCTGAGCCCAGCAGAACAGCGGCATTCGCGTGAACGTCATGCCGGGCGCGCGCATCTTGAACATCGTGACGACAAAATTAATCCCGGTTAGCGTCGAGCTGACACCAACCAGAAAGATTGCCGCGCACCACATCGACGTTCCCGGACCGCTCTGGAGCGACATCGGCGGGTATTCCGTCCAGCCGGCGACGGGCGCGCCCATTAAGAACGACGAGAAGAGCATCAAACCGGCGACCGGGAATATCCAGAAACTCAAAAGGTTTAGCCACGGAAACGCGACGTCGCGCGCGCCGATCATCAACGGCATCAAAACGTTTCCGAAGCCACCGGTAATGAGCGGGATGATCACCAACCATACCATAGCCGATCCGTGAACCGAGTAGACTTCGTTATATGTATCGTTGCTCACGAAGCCGCCGTTCGCGTGCAGGAGCTGCGTCCTGATGACCTCGGCGAGAAGTCCCGCGAGTATAAAGAAGACGAAGCCCGTGATCAGGTACTGAATGCCGATGATCTTATGATCGATCGAAAAAATGTATCGTCGAACGAAGCCTTGCGGTTCGGGGTGGATATGGCCGGCAATGCCGCCCGGGTGTACCTCTGCTACTGACATTGATAATGACCTACTTTAGCGAATTCAAGAACGCTACGAGATTTGCGATGTCTTTATCTGAAAGCTGATTTGCGGTGGCGTTGGGCATCACGCCCATGTCGCCTTTGTAGCCTTGCTGGAGAATTTTCGCGACGTTTTCCGGCGTCGCTTTATCGCCGTCGACTAAATTCGGATGCGATGCATCGTGCAGTACGCCCTTGAGCCCCGGGCCCACGATGCGTTGCGAAAACGGCCCGACGGCGTGACAAGCCGAACACTTCGCGGCAAACGTCGTCTGACCGAGGTGCTGGTTGCCGCCGGCGAGATCGACCGCGCCGGCCGAAGCCTTCGGCAACGCGTCGCTGACGTGCGCGTTCTTTGCCTGCCATCCGTGGAACCACTTATCGAACGTCGCTTCATCTTCGACCACAACGGTCTGCTTGTTCATCGCCCCGTGGAGCGTGCCGCAAAACTCCGTGCAGACGATTTCGTAGCGGCCCGGAATTTTCGGCGTGAAGCGAATCGTATTGATAAGCCCGGGAATCATGTCCGCCTTCAAACGGAACGCGGGCACCCAGAACGAGTGAATGACGTCTTGCGACGTGACGTTCATGATAACCGGGACGTTGAGCGGCAAATGCATCTCGTCGGTGATTTCGCCGTGAACTTGCGGATAGCGGAACGTGTAGAACCATTGGTGACCGATCGATTCGACGACGAGTCCGTTGGCGGGCTGCGCGAGTTGAACGCTGTACCAAATGCGTACGCTCAATATCGAAAGAATCACGACGAAAATCGTCGGGATAACCGTCCACCACAACTCGAGGTTGTGGTTATCGTGAATTTGTACGCCGATGGCGTCCGGCGAATCGCCCTTCTTCGCGCGGAAAACGATCATGAAGTAGAGGAGATATCCGCCGACAAAGATGTAGAGCGTCGTTCCGGCCGCGGCCATGAAACGCAGCAGCGCGTCGATGTCCTCGCCGGGCTGCGCGCCCACCGGCGGCAGCACGAGCGGCAACGCCACGGGACTATACCAAAAGAGAATAGCCAACACGGATAGCGCGGCAAAGACCGCCGTGATAGTCCAAAATCCGCGATCGAGCCGGGGGGCTCTGTTCTCAAGCAAGGAAACTCATCTCCACTAACCTGCCGTGTCTTTAATTACTATAGGAAAGTGCGTACGCGCCTGCACCGACTTTAGCGGTGCTTCCTGTTATCCGCACGAGCGGCAAAATCCCGGACGAGGGCGTCGGTGTTCGTAATCGCCGTCCCCACGACGACCGCAGCCGCCCCCTCGTCGAATGCCTTCGCGAGTAGCGCCGGCGAAGCGACTCCACCCTCGCAGACGGCAAACGCGCGCAAAACGCGAAGCTCTCGGACAAAACCGAGCGCCGGCAAGGACTCGCCTTTCGTATCTTCGGTATACCCGCAGAGCGTCGTCGCAACGATGTCGGCGCCGGCCGAATCCGCGCGAAGGGCGTCGTCGACGGTCGCGCAGTCGGCCATCGCCAGTCGGTCGGATGCGTGAATGACTTGGGTCAACTCTTCAACCGTCGCACCCCCGGGACGCGCGCGCCCGGTCGCGTCGAACGCAACGATATCGGCACCGGTCGCGATGATCTCGGCAACCTCGCGCCGCGTGGGCGTGATATACGGCTCGAAGCCGGTGTACTCTCGTTTAACGAGCCCGATCACGGGAATTTGTACGCGAGCGCGCACGGCAAGGAGATTTGCTACGCCTTGGACGCGAACGGCGACGGCACCGTTTCCTTCGGCTGCCGCCGCCATCGCTGCTAAAACGTACGGGTCGTCGATCGCCGAACCCCGCCACGCCTGCACGGAAACGATCAAGCCGCCGCGCAGGTCCGCGAGAATATTCACGCCCTTATGCCGGCTTCGCGGAGCGCCAGCATCACCGCTCCGACCACCGGCTCGTGAGCAGCTTGCACGATCGTAAACTCCGGAATCGGAGGGAGGCGCTCTACTTCTTCGTACACGCGCGCTTTGAACCACGCATCGCGCATCAAGCCTCCGATAAACGACACCGCAACCGGTTCTGACCGATCGACGGCTCCGTCGGAGGCAAGCCGCGCGAGTTCCATCGTGGCGCCATGCACCGGTGTTTCCATGCACGTGCAAACGCTGCCGCTCTTCGCTGCCTCGATGCAGCGGGGGGCGAACGAAGCAAGATCGTCCCTCCCCGTCTTCCCCGCGTAAAATCCACGTACCAGTTCGCGCAGCGAGTGGACGTCGAAGAAACTCAAGAGTTGCTCGATCCCGGCGCAATCTTCGTGTCCCGATGCAAGCGATATCGCGTTTCTTACGATCCAGAACGCGCTGCCTTCATCGCCGAAGAGATATCCCCATCCGCCGGTGGTCATCGAACGGCCGTCGTGTGAGACCCCGTACGCCACGGATCCCGTACCTGCAATCACAACGACGCCGGGGCCCCCGTCGAGCGCACCCGCGTGCGCGATCGGCGCATCGTGCAAAAGGATGAATCGGTCCGTCGGCAATTGCGGCGCTAAGCCGTAGACGGTACCTTGGTAACCGCTCACCCCCGCGACGATCGCATCGAACCGCGTGTCCTCCGGAAAGCCGGCGTGGAGCGTCGCTTTTGCAAGGGCACCGGAGAGAGCGTCACGCAGACGCGTGGAGTGCGGGCCTTGTCCGACTTCGTCGGCCGGTCCCGCAGTGCCGCGTGCGAGGACACCCGTTGCGTCGGCAACGACCGCGACAGTGGACGTTTGTCCACCGTCGATGCCCGCCACGAGCACGGTCCGGGACAAGCTAGCGCGACCTAGCGGTAAAGCAGGTTGCGCGCAAAGTCATCGGCTGCAGTCTCGCGTTCTTTGCGTTCTCTCACACGTGGGATTTCCTCGATATGTTCGCGATGATGATAGAGTTCGTGTCCGACGGCAAGCGTGAGAAACTCGCCGAGTTCACTCGAATCGAGTTGCTCGGCGACGCGCGAATTCACGCGTATTTCCGGACCGTTTGGGTCGTATTCGGAACGCAGATCATCGATGCCCCAGTCGCCCAGATCGGCAAGCGAGACGGCTACACCGTATTTCCGGGCCAGTTGTAGAGCGGTATTCAAAGCGGCCTCCGTAGGTCGACTCCATCGGCAGCGAGCATCGACCGGAGCGTTTGCGAATCCACCTCGCCGACGCGAACTCCTCGTTGTGTCGCTAGCGCTGCGGCAGTTCCGGCCGCCTGACCGAGCGTCATCACCGTGGGCGTCAATCGTGTCGACGCGAGCGCCTCGTGGGTCGTCGAAATGCACCTGCCCGCCACGAGCAGTTGCTCCCGGTTCACCGGAACCAAGCAGCGAAATGGGATCTCGTAGCTCGCCCCGGGCGCGAGACGGTGCGTTGTCGTCCCGCTACCGCTTGGGTTATGGATGTCGATCGGATAGGCACTGCGCGCGACGGCATCGTCGAAGTGGCGCGCGCGTAAAACGTCGTCGGCCGTAAGGGTGTAGCGTCCTTCGATGCGCCGCGATTCGCGGATACCAACCTGCGTTCCGGTGGCAGCCAAACGCGCGCGCTCAAACCCGGGGACGCGCTCCTTAAAGAACGTAACGAGTTGCATCACTTGCAAACGCGCTTCGATTTCGGCGCTGGTGAGGTCGTCGGGGTCGAGTGGATCGATGTTGGTCACACGCGTCATATTGACGGTCACTTCGTCGTCGTACGGCGAGATAAAAAACGACACAAGTTCTCGCGGAATGTCGACGAGGCCATCGACTTGCGCTTGATGCCATAAATCGTACAATCCTGCAACGGCCGTAAGCGAGTGCGCGGTACGCTCGTGCGCTTTGAGCGACGATCGCATCTGATCGACGTGCGTCCGCAGGTAGCTCGACGTCCTCGATAAGTCCACGTGACTCATGCGGAACATCAGGCTCGCCGGCTGCACGCGGCCGCGTTCGTCGCCCTGCTGCGTTGGAACGCCCGCCGAATCGGCAACGTATGCATCGGCAGTGGCATCGATAACAACGCTTGCAGAGTACGAACGCTCCCCGCCTACGGTTGCAAACGTCGCTCCGCGCACCGTTTGGGCCTCGGTATGCGCGCGCAGAAACCACGCG
>JBDTFK010000111.1:0-9848 GCA_039937995.1 Vulcanimicrobiaceae bacterium
GGCTCGTGGAAACAACGGCAGCTTTTCCGTTGGTGTGCCGTCTGAATCCGCCCACGCGCGGCTCGATATATTTCGACGTCCAAAGGTAGAACGTCGGGACGACGACGAGCGAAAGCATGGTCGAACAGAGCAACCCGCCGATAACGACGGTTCCGAGCGGTGCTTGCGTTTGGCTTCCGGCTTCGATACCGACGGCGATCGGTAACATGCCGCCGACAGAAGCCAGCGTCGTCATCAAGATCGGCCGCAATCGCAACGGAGCCGCGTGCAATACCGCTTCGCGGGCCGAATACCCGCGTTCGCGGAGTTGATTCGTGAACTCCACGACAAGAATGGCGTTCTTAACCACGATACCGACAAGCATCAAGACGCCGATAAAAGCCGTTAGCCCGAACGCGCGGTGTGTGAGGACGAGCGCAAGAACGACACCCGTCGCCGAAAGCGGCACGGAAATCATGATAACGAGCGGATGTAGAATGGATTCGAACTGCGCCGCGAGCAGCATATAAATCAGCACGATCGCCAGCAGAACGATTAGCCCCAAGCTCGAGAACGTATCGTTCTGTTGCGTGACGCTCTGACCGAACTGCCAGTAATAACCGGCCGGTAGCGAGATGCCGCTCATGATCCGCTCCGCTTGTTTGACCGCGACGCCGACCGGAATGTTGTTTACGCCCGCGTCGATTTCAATCTCGCGTTGCTTGTTTTCGCGCGTTATCTGCGATGGGCCGGTCGCAAAGGCAATATTCGCAACTTCGGAGAGTGGAACCGTTGGAAGCCCGGCCGAGGTTACCGGCGTCGCCGATGTGTTGCCTGTGGTCGCGTTTTGCGCGATCGTCGCGTTCGCGTTCGGGTTAACTCCGACGGGGACGCTCAGCGATATAATCGAGGCAAGCGAACGGCGTTGATCGGGCGGAAGTTGTACGATGATGGGATATTGCGTGCCGTTAATCTGCATGTACGACGCAATGGTTCCAGCGGTTGCGGTATCGATGACGTTTGAAATTGTCGAGGTTGAAAGCCCAAGCTGAGCCGCTTTTGTACGGTCGACGCTTACGTCGAGTTCAGGCTGCGCGTCGGTGATGCTCGTGTTCGGAGCTTGCAAGCCCGCAATCTGCTGTAGTTGAGGAATGACGGTGAACTGCGCGAGCTGATAGAGCTTGTTGATATCGGGACCGTAGATTTGAATTTGCAGCGCGTCTTGGCCGCGCGCGATCGTGCCTTGCACGATGTCGACCGTACGGCCGAATGCGCGCAAGCCCGGAATCGGCGCTCCAAATTTCGCGCGCAATCGTTGCACGGCTTCAGGCGCGAGCGTCGGGCCGCCTCGCCGGCCGAGGAATTGTCCCGTAAGCGCCGCCTGCCACTGTGCGACAAAACGCGCGGCGTCGCTGCTGCTCGTTCCGGGAGTGAGGGTAACCGAGAGATTCGCCTGGTTCGTTACTTGCGCGCCGTTGCCCGAGTAGCCCGCCGTGCCGATTTGCGCGCCGACATCGAGCGTCCGCGGGTCTTTGCGCATCCGCGTTTCAATGTCTTGCGTGGTCCGATTGGTAATATCGAGCGCAGTTCCAGTCGGCATTTGGAGATTGAAACGCACGTAGCGCGAGTTGGAGGGCGGGAACGTTTCGGTCTGTACGGCACCCATGCTTGCGGCAACGAGAGTTGCGATGAAAAGGCCGGCGGCGATTGCGCCGACGAGTGCGGGCCGGTCGATCGCGCGCGTGAGAAGTCGCGTGTACCACTTAGCGAACCCATCGTAGCCGCGGTCGAATGCAGCGGTGAACCGTGCATAGGCACCCGTCGGGGTATGGCCGTTCGTGACGTACTTGTTTTTGATGATAATCGAGGAAAGCATCGGCACCGTGGTCACGGCGACGACGAACGAGATTCCAACCGCCGCCATAACCATCACCGCGAACGGCGTAAAGATCAATCCTTGCAGTCCGGGAACCAACACTAGCGGCACGAAGACCGTAATGACCGTGATCGACGAAGCCAGAATTGCCGAAAAAATCTCGGCGGTTGCCGTTTCCGCGGCTTCGCGCGGACTCTGCCCGAGCGCCATGTGCCGGTAGATGTTTTCGATCACCACGATTGCGTCGTCGACAATCAACCCAACCGCGAGCGCAAGACCTCCGAGCGTCATGATGTTGAGCGAATATCCCGCCACGTAAGCCACGAAAAGCGTGCCCATCACCGAAATGGGCAGCGAAATGGCGACGATTAACGTGGTCCGCCACGAGTGCAGAAACAGCAGGATGATGATGACCGCGAGAATGGCACCATAGATCGCCGTGTGTTCGAGCGCCTGGATCGCCTCGGTGATGAATCCTTTTTGATCGAAGACGATTCCGATGTGCATGCCGGGGTAGCGCTTTTGAATGTTGTCGATTTTTTTGTAGATTCCGATGGCCGTCGAAACGATATTTGCATTCGGCTGCGCGTTGACGTTGATCCCAACCGCCGCGATTCCATTCAAGCGTTCGAAACTGCGCTGCTCGCTAATGCCGTCGGTCACCTTGGCGACGTCACCGATACGAATCGTAGAGCCGTTTTTCGTTGCAAGAACGAGGTCCGCAACTTCCTTTGCCGATTGAAGGAGCGCGTTACTGCGCACCTGATACTCATTTTTTCCGACTTGGATGATACCGGCCGGAAGATTGAGATTCTCTTGTTGAATGCGCGACGAAATTTGGGTAAGCGAGATTCCGTTACCCGCGAGTTTACCTGAGTCGGGTTCAACGACTATCGAACGCAGTTGATCGTTGTTGATGCTTACGGCCGCGACGCCGTCGACCGAAGCGAATTCATCGGCGAGCTGGTTTGTGAAGAGGTCGCCGAGTGCTCGCAGCGACATGTTCGGATCGGTGATGTATCCGCGCACAACGGGAAACGCATTGGAATCGAACTTCGATACTTGGGGTTGCTGCAAGTTCGGATCGTTCGGCAACTGGTTTCGAACCCGGTCGACCTGTTGTTGCACGTCGACGGCCGCCGTATCGATGTTCGTTCCGAAGTAGAACTGCGCATCGATATCGGTTTGCCCTTCGCGCGACGTCGACGAAATGAGTTGCACTCCGTTGACTCGGCTGATGGCGTTTTCGATCGGACGGGTAACGAGCGCTTCCATTTGCTCGGGTCCCACGTTCGGGTATGCGACCTGTACCGTCACAACCGGCTGGGTGAAGTTCGGCAGTAGGGCGACGGGCAAGCGGGGGATTGCAAAGATGCCGAGGACGATGATCGCTAGGGCAAGCATCGAGACGGCAATGCGGCGATTCACCGCAAAATGGGCAATGCGCATAACTATTTCTGATTAAACGGGGCGGGCTTGACAAAGGACTGAGATTTGGGGCCTTGCGCCAAATCCCCAGCCTAGGGTATTATCGGTGAGCTTTGAGGGGTGCCACCCCTCGCATCCACCTGCCCGCCGGTACCTGGCGGGCCGCTCGCCAGCGAGCGTCCGTAGATGGGATTCCATTTGCTCAACGATTACGAAGTCACTTACATCCTGCGGCCTTCTTTTGAAGAGGCCGATGTGGATGCGCGCAGCACGCAAATTGCCGAAATCGTCAAAAACCAGGGCGGCGAGATCGTCGCCACCGAGAAGCTCGGCAAGAAACGCCTGGCCTACGAGATCAACGACCTTCGCGAAGGCAACTATGTGGTGATGCAGTTCCGCAGTTCGGCTGAGGCGTCGAAAGAGCTTGAGCGCTTGCTAAGGCTCGACGAAGACGTGATGCGCGCCCTGGTGCTTCGCCTCGAGAAGCACACCCTGGCCGCGATGGCCCACGCCGCGGCAAATCCGCCGCCGCCCCCGCAGGCTGTCGAGTCCCGCTACTAAAAAAATTCCGTATCACCGTGCGGGCCGTGCCAGGCATCTGGCATCGGCCCGCTTTAGTATTAGGGCCAACCTTAGCACCGCGACATTAGCGAGAGAGTGAGAATTAGAAATGGCAGGTTCATACAATCGCGTGATCCTCGTTGGGAACGTAACCCGCGACCCTGAGATCCGCTACACGCAATCGGGAAAGGGCGTAACGAAATTTACGCTCGCCGTAAACAATCCGCGCAACAAAGAAGAGACCACGTTCGTCGACATCGTTGCTTGGGATCGTCTCGGTGAAACCTGTAACACGTATTTGAAAAAAGGCTCGAACACGCTCGTCGAAGGGCGTCTCGTCATTCGTTCGTACGACGACAAGGACGGCCAAAAACGTAAAGCAACCGAAGTTGTGATCGACAACATGCAAATGTTAGGCTCACGCCCAGCCGGCGCGAGCACCGACGAATCAAACAGCAGCTTCGGCGACGGCAACCGCGCAACGGCCCCCGTTGCCGCAGGCAGCAACGATTCCTTCGGCGACGAACTGGACGACGAAATCCCGTTTTAGTGCTGTCTCACGCTAACTAAGCAAAAGCGAGTAGTGTGCGACAGATAAGGAGACGTGCGAGAAAAGCCCTTTAAATAAGGGCTTTTTATTGTTCACCGAACGCCTTTTCGCGCCTACGCTGCGCGTTTTCAGGAGAGGTTCGTCTTGGCGCTGGGTCAACCCGTGTCTTCATGGAAACTACCCGGCGCTCGCTCGGTCTCTGACAGAAACGCACGGCCAGCGTAATTCGCCGCAAAAATGGGTGTTTATGCCCATAGCGATGCTTGCCGAGATGAACTATCCTTGATGCGAGTCCTGGGGTGCTCGCATCCGGCTTCTTCGAAGCCAAGCTATCAATCTCGTGTGGAGAAACGTCATGCGTTCTTTCTCGTTAGCAGCCGCTATGGGTGCGGCCTCGGTTTTTATACTCACCGCCTGCGGAGGCGGATCGCCCGGCACTACGTCCATGTCGGCGCCTCAATCAATCCTACCGCAAGCCTCGAGCAGTAGTGCACACGGTCCCAGCGCCGCGCCGGCGTTGGTGACGAGTTCCTTCACGGAGCTTTACCCGTCCTATCGCTCGGAAACGAGCCAATTCATGATGGTCCCCCAATCTTCGGCCGGCGACTGGGTCTCGGCGAAGCCCGGGAGTAACCTCGTATCATTGCCAGGTGGCGGCGTCGGGCACATTCTTCCCTATCAAACGCAGCAGAATCTAGCAAGCCCTGAAAACACGTTTTCGAACATGGTCTATCACGGCGGCCCCATCCAGAAAGCGCCGAAAATCGTACTAATCCTATGGGGCTTCGGTACGTGCACTAAGTCTGGGTGCACGAACGATCCGAACAAAACGGAAGCGATTTTGTATAACCTCGCCCGGGATATCGGTGGCTCGACACTTTTCAGCACGACGACGCAGTATTATTCGACGGCCCAAGGCAACATCACAAACCCTGTGAACACGCTTATTTCTTTCCTGGTCGACAAAAACGCAGCACCGACGAAACCGACTACCGCTCAGATCCAAGTTCAAGTTGTTGACGCCCAGCACTTCTTAAAAATGGGCAACAATAAGGACGTCGATTATATCGTTTCGCTGGGGTACCGCCACGACCCACCGGGATTCGGCCCGGGCGGATTTTGCGCGTTCCATACGGCGTTTGGTACGAAGACGAGCCCGCAACCTTTCACGGTCGATCCGTACGTCACCGAGGCGGGTACCGGCTGCGGCGCATATACGGTCCAGGGACCGGACGATGGCGTCAGCGTTGTACTCGGTCACGAGCTCGCCGAAGCGACCACCGATCCCGGACTCAACGCGTGGTACGATAGCGATGGTTTGTCCGGCGAGATCGGCGACAAATGCGCAAACCGCGGTTTCAATCAAGACATTTACTTGCGCAACAACGGCTTATTCCCAATGCAGCCTCTGTGGAGCAACAAAACCGCAAACTGCGTCTTCTAAGCCGGACGTTCTCTTAGACGGCAAATGGGCGCGCGAACATGCGCGCCCGTTTTACGCCCGAAACGGGATCCGGCTTTTTGGTTGAGTTTGCGGACAAGGCTAGGGCGATCATCGACTCGCGTGTATCGCTTCCGACGACGGTGTCGGGAGCGCCGGTCGCAAACTCGATCGTCAGAACGGAAACGACGCGGAGGCAGAAGCTGCAGCGCGAGCTTTGACCGCCTCGCTGCGGCGGTAACCGCGCAAAGTCGATCGTGAACCGCACTTGCGGGCGAGCGAGGCATCTTTTCCTTTCTCGTCGTAACATCGCCGCCAAGCCTACCCGTATGCAAGGAGCGGCGATTTGCGCATCGATCAACGGTGGTCACAGATCCGAGATGGGTTCGAGCGGCCTTTTTGGGTTGCGAATACGAGCGAAATCTTCGAACGGCTTTCCTACTATGCCGTGTTCTCGACCCTCGCGATCTATCTCAATCAGAATCTTGGGCTTTCCACCTCCCAATCCGCAACGCTCAGTGGGATCTTCGGCGGAGCGGTGTGGGTCATGGCCATCTTCGGCGGCGCGCTCGCCGACCGCATCGGTTTTCGGCGCGCACTCTCGTCGGCATACTTCATTTTAACGTGTGCGTACTTCCTGATCGGATCCATTGGGGCGCCATGGCTTGCGCCGGTGCGCGCAGTCGTTCCCTTGCCGATACTCGCGGGGGTTATGCTTTTCTTACCGGCGCTGGGTGTTGCGCTGGTGAAGCCGTCAGTCGTTGGTACGGCGGCGCGCGCATCGAACGAAAACGTTCGCTCCATCGGATATTCGATTTACTACACGATGGTCAACATCGGCAGCACGTTAGGGCCATTTCTCGCCGGTTGGCTGCATTCGCGGTTGCCCACGACCGATGTCTACTTCATTGCGGCGCTTAGCGTATTGCTGATGGCCGTCGTCGTGCTGGTGTTCTTTCGCGAGCCACGCGCGGATGCTGCGTTACCTACGTCGTCGATCGGACGGACCGCTCGCGACTTCATGACGGTACTTGGAAACGGGCGATTTATGCTCTTTCTCGCGATTTTTTCGGGGTATTGGATCGTGTATTGGCAACAATACCTAATTCTGCCGATCTACATCGTCAACTATCTTGATAAGAACGCGAATACTCCCTTGATCCTCATTACCGATCCGCTGATCGTCATCGCGCTCACCGTTGTTGTCAGTGCCTTTACGCGCGCGCTTCGGCCCTTACAAGCCATCGTGCTCGGTACCCTCACGACGTCGGTTGCGTGGTTGCTTATCGCGGCTCACCCAAGCGTCTTGGCGGCGATATGCAGTCTTGCCGTGGTTGCACTCGGCGAGATCGTTCAGGCGCCTCGCTACTATGAATATATTTCCCGGCTCGCACCCCCGGGACAACAGGGTACGTACATGGGCTTCGCCTTCTTGCCGATCGGCATCGGTTCGCTCGCCGGAGGCTGGCTTGGAGGTACACTGCTATCGCATTTCGTGGCAGTTGCGAACCCTGCGATGGTTTGGTACGCCGTCACGGGCATCGGATTACTAACGACGCTGCTCTTGTTGTTGTACGACAGGTATATGACGACCGGCCCTGCATTGCCGGCACAATCCGGCGGCAATCCTTGAAAATGCGCGTCACATCCCTGCTGATACATTCCGTTGCGTTCTTCACGGCGATCATTCTTGTGCCGTCACCCGGCGTGGCGGCCCCGGCAAAAGGGGCGGAAGTTCAGGCTATCGTTACCCAAGAAGTTCGCCCGCTGATGACACGGTACGGCATCCCCGGCATGGCGGTCGGCGTTTCGATTGACGGACGCGACTACGTCTTCAACTACGGCGTTGCGTCGAAGGCGACGGGAAAACCGGTTGAACGCACTACGTTATTTGAGATCGGCTCGATAACCAAAACGTTTACAGCGAGTCTGGCATCGTACGCGCAAGTGACGGGTAGACTCTCTCTGTCCGACTGGGTGAGTACCGACGTTCCGTCGCTCCGCGGCACGAGTTTCGACCATGTTCGCCTCGTCAATCTGGGCACGCACACCGCCGGTGGCCTTCCGCTGCAGTTCCCGGACAATGTCCGAAGCGACGAAGACGCAATGCGATACTACGAGCGATGGAAACCCTCGCACCGCGCCGGCACGTACCGGCTCTATTCGAACCCGAGCCCAATGCTGCTCGGCGTCGCAACCGCGAAGCGGATGAACTCAGACTTCGCCGCGCTGATGCAGCGAGTGATTTTAACACCCCTCGGGCTGAGCAACACGTTCTTAGCGGTTCCGAGAGACCGGTTGTCGCGATATGCGCAGGGTTATACGCGTGAGGGCAAACCTAAACGCATGTCACCCGGGCCCCTTGCGTCGGAAGCGTATGGTATTCGGACGACGGCTTCGGACATGCTGCGCTTCGTCGACGCCAACTTGAACCTGCTCCGTCCTGACGCTACGCTGAGCCGAGCAATCAACAACACGCATGCCGGCTACTACCGGGTCGGAAATATGACGCAGGACCTAATCTGGGAGCAGTACCGCTGCCCGGTTGCGTTGTCGATTTTATTGCAAGGCAATTCCGATAAAATGATATTCGGCGAAAACAAAGTGGCAACGATTGACCCGCCCTCGATCCCGCAGAGTGACGTTCTCATCAACAAGACTGGTTCGACCAACGGCTTCGGAGCGTATGTCGCATTTATTCCGCGGCAAAAAATGGGCATCGCCTTGCTCGCAAACAAATCCTATCCGATTAGCGCGAGGGTCAGCGCCGCCTATCGCATCCTCGCGCGTCTCAATGAAAAGGCACCGAACGGTTCTTACTGCGTCGGGTCGGCGACGAATGCCGCCGCCGGAAGATCTTTTGGAAACGCCATGTCGAGCAAGCGATAGTGCCAAACGAAATGACGGGTCGGTATTCCGAGTATCCGTAGCGTTCCGTCGAGCAATCCACCGGTTACCATCCAGTAGCCGTGAACGTTCGCATAGTCTTGTTCGATCGTACCGTTAAACCAAAGTGCGCTTGACCATTCGTAGCGGATCGAGCAAAAGCGCATCGAGTGCAAATCGACCACCACGTCGGTTAGTTGATGCCGCGGATCGCGACGGCGAGAGACGAGGTGTAACGCATGCCCCGGATCGCCGTTCGAACACGCTGCCGGTCCACGATCCTGCACCGCATATGTCCCAGGCCCGATTACGCTCACGACGTCGATCGTCTTCAGCGAGGGATCGGGAGCCGGCGTGGGTTGAGCAATCGTCAGCGAGTTACGCCCAGTCTCGACATCTTGGTAACCCAGCATCCCGTCTCGAAGTGCGCGAAACGCGCCGAACCAGGTCGGGTCGAAGATCGAGCGCTGCGAGACATAGCGGTGATCGCCATCCCCGTCCATGATCTCGCTCTCATAGTCCGGCGTGCGATGCTTCACGTTCCAAACGGTGGAGGCTAAACCGCTCGCAAAGCGCAGCCACACCTGGTGCCTTGCTGTTTGCAATCCGATGTGGATATTGTCGCTCTCACCTTCAAGGCGGTACGTTACGAACGCCGGTTGCGGCACATCATCCATCGCGCGAACTGCCGCGGCGTAGAATGCTTGCGCCGACGGCGGTCCTACGTCGGCAGGCAGTTTGGCCGACACGTCGCGTTCCCCGTATCCGCGTGCGTACACGATCGCTCCATCCTTCACGACCGCGATTGTCGAGCCCTCAATATGCGCCGAACATGGCGCGGTCGCAAGCGCGATGATAACGGCAAAGCATGCCTGAATACGGGTGCCCAGCATTTCGAAGACTATACTTCGCCGTGTCCTATATGTTTCGCGGGTGTGGTTCGAACGAGTTGTCCGAGCTTGGCGAAGGGCGGGGAAGTATGGAGCATAGAACGGCTCACGTGATCGCCATAGTCGACTCGAAATATGCGTCGTAAACGCGCTTCGCTTGCGCAACCACCAGGAGGCTGTAACTACGTTGAAGATAGGGAACATGAAGGAAGCGGGTATTCTCGCGCTCGCTCTGGC
>JBDTFK010000112.1:0-4607 GCA_039937995.1 Vulcanimicrobiaceae bacterium
GGATCTGTAGGCCGGGCGTTCGTTTTAGCCCTTGCGGTGTGCATCGCTCCGAGTATCGTCGCGGCGCAGACCGACACGCCCGCTCCGGGGGCCACGCCTCTACCGGAAATCGCCGCCACACCGTCAGCGCCGAACGCACAAGATGGTTACGACGGAAAATGGCACACGTCCATAACGCCTTACATTTGGGCTCCTCACATCAACGGAACGCTCGTTTTCAGGCACCCGGCGTTGGTCGGCATCGTCGGCTCATTGAACGATGCACAGATCGCGGTCGGTACGAGCCCCGGGAATTATCTCTCGCTGATCAATTCCGGTGGATTGATCGCCGGTGAAGTGCGCAAGGACGCATTTGCCGTCGCCGGCGACTTGATCTTTCTAAATCTCTCGGACTCAGGTTCAAGAAGCGTAACGATTACGGGGCCGGACGGAAAAATCGAGATCCCGCTCAGTTCGTCCATCGGGGCGCACCTTAACAACACCATATGGGAAATCATTCCCGGCTTCACCGTTGCCCATGGAAACGCGGGGAACGTCGATGTCTTCCTCGGCGTGCGTTCCATCAGCATGCATGGAACGCTCGGTTGGACGTTTACGGGCCCGGTGACGATCGTACCGTTAACGGGAGACGCCTCGGGCAGCATCAACCTTACCGACGTTATCGGAGGCGTTCGCGGCAAACTGCGCCTGAGCGATCGGTTCTTCGTTCCGTACTACGGCGACGTCGGGTCGGGCGGGTCGAACTCGACATCGCAATATTATCTTGGAATAGGCTACGCGGAGCGTTGGGGCAATCTCGTGATGCTGTACCGAAGCCTTGGATATAACCAAAATGGTGGGAACCTGGTTAGGAACCTCAACCTCGCGGGACTCGCAATCGGCGCGACGTTCAAACTGTAATGACGGGGATCGACAATTGCATAAAACGTTGACGGCGTGCGTTCTCGCGGCCGGGTTGTTCTTTATCCTGTGCGCGGAGTTGCTGTACGTCGCCCCCGCGCGGGCGGACACCACCGGCTCTTGGGCAGGTACGGTTGCCTATATTAACACCAAGCACATCGGCGTCAAGAGCGTTCAAGAAACGAAGGATTTTTTGATTCCGGCGGATTTCACCAACGTGCGTTCAAAAAACGGGAAACCAAAGCTCATAAGCGACGTTAAAGTAGGCGCTTACGTAACCGTCAAGTATTTGCGCAGTCCGCTCTTCGGGTCGACTCGCGTAACCGAGATCGACTTTGGGAACGGATTCAGCCTTCCGTCATCCCTCAACCCGATTTCCTCAATCAAGCCCTTACCGACGCCCGAAAGCAGCTCGCGGCCATAACGCAAAACCGTCGCGTGAAGAGAGGCTTCCGTGCTGCTCGACCTTGAAGCGACCGGATGGGCGCTGTCGATCGCGGCGCTGTTCTTCGTGCTCATCGAAGTCGGCTTCAAGATCGCAAGCCGCATCGAAAAACATTCGACCGACGAAGCGCCATTCGGCGTAATTCAAGGAGCGGCATTTGCGCTTGTCGGTTTGCTGCTCGGCTTCTCCTTTTCGCTCGCCGTGCAACGTTTTGACGCACGGCGGGCAGAGGTGGTGAGCGAGGCAAACGCCATCGGCACGGCCGCGCTGCGCGTGCGCTTGCTCGATCCTTCCGCGCAGCCGCAGATGTTCGACAAACTGCGCGAGTACGTCGACGTGCGCGTGGCTTTTTCCCTGGCTGGAACCAAGGACGAAGCCGGCTCGACCTCGCTGATTGCACGTTCGGATGCGTTGCAAGCGCAAATCTGGAAACTCGCGATGATTAGCGCGCAAAAGGACCCGCATTCCACTGAAGTTCCGCTCTTCGTCGCCGCGCTCAATACCATGATCGACGAAGGAGCGGCACAGCAAGCCGTGTTGCACGCGAGCATACCTCCGGCTGTATTGGGAGTTTTGGGCGCGGTAGTAATGCTTTCGGCGCCGCTCCTCGGCGTCGGATTCGGCCGAGCTCAACAGCGCAACATCGCGGCGGCAGCGATCTTTTCGGTGATGTTGGCCGTAGTCGTATCGATCATCCTCGACTTGGACCGCCCGCAGCGCGGGCTCGTATCGGTGGATCTAACGCCGCTGCGCCAAGTGCAACAATCGCTTCACAGCGCCGCCTCCGGACCGGCACCGTGAAACGTTGCATGACGCGGGAGGGGCGCGTTAGTGCGGAGATCGATACAGCGAGGATTGCACGGCCGGGAGGTGGGGGTTTAGCCACGTCGTACCGTCGGCCCAGGTTAGGCGTAGCGGTACGCATTGCGGCAACCCGGTACCGATCGGAAAGACATTGCGGTCCAGGCCGAATTCCTTCTTGATCTCGATGCCCGGCGAAAACGTGCCGACATCTCGAATTTCCGCGATGACGTGAGCGCGTGCGACGAGCCCAAACTCGATCTCTTTGATGACGCGGTCGCTCGTATTCGTGTAGTCGAGGTAGAGTCTGCCGCTACTTTGGGTCGCCGTAACCGGGGCTTGATAGTAGCGGTGACGGTACGGATCGTTCCAATAGTAAGCGCGGCCCGGCGGATAGTAGCCGGGGCTGTAGGCAGCGTAACCGCTGTACGTGACGCTTCCCTCCTTAGGGTCGCAGCGATGGACGTTAATCGGATTTCCCGCTGCCGACGCAATGCCGGACGCCGCGAGCTGCGCGACTCCAAGGCAAAAAAGAAATGCATAAAGTTTTCTAAGCACGATCGTCTCCTTGGCTTTGAAGTTTACGGCATTCGGGTGCATGCGAGCATATACTAATCACGCAAACGGGTTCCCCGATCGTTGCGCTTTCGGGATATAGCCGCGATTCGATACGGTGATAGAGTGAAGTTTGCGAGCACTTGCGCGCAAACCGGCGGCTGGCCGGTAAGGTGGATATGGCGCAACGCAGCGAACGCGAAGATATGATTCGTATCCCGGGCGGTGAGTTCCTCATGGGATCGGAACGCTTCTATCCGGAAGAAGCGCCGGTGCGCGAAACGTCCGTCGAGCCGTTTTGGATCGATGCTTTCGCGGTGACGAACCGTGAATTCTCGCGTTTTGTTCGCAAAACCGGATATAAAACCGTTGCGGAGCGGCCGCTAAATCCCGTCGATTTTCCGGGGACGGACGCGAGTCTTTTGGTCCCGGGTGCGGTTGTATTTCGAAAGACGAGCGGCGCGGTCGATTTGAGCGATTGGCATCAATGGTGGGAGTACGTGCCCGGCGCGTTTTGGCGTTGTCCGGAAGGCCCGGGAAGTTCGATTGAATCGCGACAGGATCACCCGGTCGTTCAGGTCGCGTACGAAGATGCCGAAGCGTACGCAAGCTGGGCCGGGAAGCGGCTTCCGAGCGAAACCGAGTGGGAGTGCGCGGCACGCGGCGGCCTTGTGG
Organism: Vulcanimicrobiaceae bacterium; assembly: GCA_039937995.1. GTDB lineage: Bacteria > Vulcanimicrobiota > Vulcanimicrobiia > Vulcanimicrobiales > Vulcanimicrobiaceae > JALYTY01. The sequence continues at coordinate 3,377 of JBDTFK010000112.1, forward strand.
GAAAAGACTTCGTTTGGGGCGACGAGATGGAACCCGGCGGCTCACCTGCAGCGAATACCTGGCAAGGTGAATTTCCCTGGCAAAACTTGCGCATCGACGGCTACGAGCGCACCGCCCCGGTCGGCCGCTTCGCTGCCAACGGATACGGATTGTACGACATGGCCGGCAACGTTTGGGAATGGACCAGTGATTGGTACAGTGATAACCGCGCGCGTGCCGCTTCGCCTTGCTGCGCGGGCGACGTTCGCGGAAACGATGACCTCATGGCGCGCAGTTTCGATCCGCGCCAACCGGGCGCGCGGATTCCGCGAAAAGTCCTTAAGGGCGGTTCGTTTTTGTGCGCGCCGACCTATTGCTTGAGATTCCGGCCGGCCGCCCGGTCGCCGCAAAGTATCGACACGGGTATGGCGCACATCGGCTTCCGGTGCGCGGGGCACTAGCTTTCGGAATGGCGATGTTGCTTCCGCTCGTCGATCTTGGCAACGAGCGGAAGCAAAAACAGGTTTAGCATGATTACGACGAGTGTCGATACGAGCGCTTCGCGGTACAGACCGATTCCCGCTAGCGCGCCCACGGCGGCCGTCGCCCAAATCGTTGCAGCCGTATTCAACCCGCTTACGTTGGCACCGTCGCGCAAAATGACCCCGCCGGCGAGAAAGCCGACGCCCGTCACGATATTGGCAATTACGCGGTCGCCTCCGGCTAGTCCGAGCGCCGGTTGGATGAGCGAAAAGAGTGCGGAGCCGGTAGCAACGAGACCGCTCGTGTGCAGGCCGGCCGAACGCTGACGCCATTGCCGCTCGAAACCAATCGCGCAGCCGAGCAACGCCGCGGTCGCGAGGCGGAAAACGAACGTCAAAATTGCCAATTCATGGTGAACCATACGGTCTCAAGCCCCCTGCGGCGACGCCTCTTCCACGTCACGCGTCAATGTGTAGCTGATAATCATGCGCAAGGCGACAATTGCGCCGAGCTGCCCTATGTCGACCCACGTCGGGCGAACGGCGGTCCGGATGATGTCGCTGGCGATGAGAAACTCGAGCGCGAGGGCCAGCCAGTGTCCAAGCCTCCACCGGGTCGGTTGCAAGTTTTGGCTGCGCGAGCCGGGAGGCGCCCAAACGTACGTCCGAATCGAGCGAACGACGGCTTCCAGCGTAGCAAGTGTTATGATCAGGGTCGCCGCGCCGTTGATCAAAACTGCAATGTTTGTCGACCAAATGGCGATCGCGTC
>JBDTFK010000113.1:0-2516 GCA_039937995.1 Vulcanimicrobiaceae bacterium
GAAAAAATACGGCGGCTAGGGCCGCTCCGCAGGCCGTCGCCGCGAAGTTGACGGCATCGTTCTCAATCCAGGCAACACCTCGCCGTAGCGACGTGGGCGTTCCACATGCGTGGGGGTTCGTTTCGCACGCGCGATCGCACGCGGGACAAAACCGCAACGCCTGCGCGCCGGCACCCAGGATCGAGTCCACCAGTGCGCCTGCGGCGCCGCCGAGAAAAACCGGAAGCGCCGGCGCAATGTGGGTGGATGCGGCGACCAGCGCGACGCAGGCCGCGCCGGCAATTTCGGCGAGCGAGCCTTGCAGCGTCACGCCGCCGGAGAGCCCTCGCTCCACCGGGCGAAACGTGAGTATCGAACGCGGTTTCGCGCGGGCGAGCGTCCCGATTTCGGTCCCCCACGTGTCCGCGGAAGCGGCCGCGAATGCACCTGCGAACGCAGCGAGCGCTACCGCGCCGAACCGCGGTGAGAGGAGCAGGGCAAGCGCTGCGACGCCGCCGTTTGCCGCAACTTGAAACGCATCGCGCGCTCCATGTTTCCCCGCGGATGCGAGCGTCCGTTTTTCCTTGCGGCCGATTGCCGAGAACGCGGTTGAGGGAATGAAGAACGCAAGGAGCACGAACGTCGCCGGCCATCCGCCGGCTCCGAACGTGATCGAGCCGACAACGAATGCTGCGATCGCGCCGCTGAGGCTAAGCGCGCGCGCGCGATAGGCAAAAGTGGCCACCGCCGCTGCGAGAACTGCGCCGCTAAGAATCTGCACGAGCATCGGGACACTACCCGTGGAGCGCGAAATACGCCTGCAAGGCTTCGACGAGGCCGCCGGTCGTAAAGACGTCGGCGATGACGTTCACGTGCAGTCCGGCTTCACTCGCGGCTTCGGCCGCAACTGGACCGATGCACGCGATCACCTTCCCGCGGGCGCCCTCTATCGCTGCCGCGCTGCCGCCGAGAAGGTGAACGAATCCGCGGACCGTACTCGCGCTCGTAAACGTCAGCACATCGGCCCGCGCGGACTTTTCAGCGAAATCCGGATCGTTTTCAAACGTCGTTTTATAGGCCGCTACAGCGGTTGCGCGACGGCCGGCGCTCTCGAGCATTTGCGGCAAGACATCGCGCGCTTCTTGCGCGCGATAGATCAAAATCGCTTCGCCGTCATGCGTTACCTCGATGAGGGCGCGACCGATTTCTTCGCCGATAAACGCGGGCGGAACGAGGTCCGCGCGCACGCCGAAATGTCGCAACCGCTCCGCCGTTTTTGCGCCGATTGCCGCAACGCGCGTTTTCCCGAGATAGCGAGCGTCGCTATCGAGCGATGCAAGGCGCTCAAAAAAAGCGTCCACTCCGCTAGCTGACATAAAAACGACCCATCCGTAATCCGCGAGACGATCGATCGCGCGGTTGGCGGAGTGCATGTCGTCGGGTGGTCCGATCGCGATTGTCGGTGCGACGATCGGGTTTACGCCGCGCGCGTAGAGCGTCAACGCGAATGCTTCGGCTTGGGGTGCGGGGCGGGTAATCAATACGCGCTTCCCAAAAAGCGCGCCGGTATCGAACCATCGAATTTCCTCGCGCAAACTCACGACGTCACCGACGACCACAATTGCAGGCGCCGCGAAACCTTCCCGCGCGACGTCGCGCGCTATGGTCGCAACGGTCCCCGTCAGCGTGCGCTGCGTGGGTCGCGTACCGTCGGAAATGACTGCGACCGGGGTGTCGGCCGCAATGCCGTTTTGCGCCAGCCGCTGCATGATCGTGGCGAGATTCCCCATCGCCATAAGCAGTACGAGCGTGCGGTGAGGATCGCAAACCTTCGACCAGTCGATCGTCGATTCGGATTTCGCGGGATCTTCGTGCCCGGTCATCACCGTAAATGCGGTATTGAAATCACGATGCGTTAACGGTATCCCCGCGTACGCGGGTGCGGCGATCGCGCTCGTCATTCCGGGGACGATTTCAAACGTGACGCCGGCGCGGCGGAGCGCTTGCGCCTCCTCACCGCCGCGCCCGAAAACAAAGACGTCGCCGCCCTTCAAACGCACGACATGATGTCCGGCGCGCGCTTTCTCGATCATAAGCGCTTCGATGCGCTCTTGCGTCATCTCATGCGTGCCGCCCCTTTTGCCGACGTAGATGCGCTCGCATCCGAGCGGCGCGAACGCAACGATGCGGTCGCTCGCGAGCGCGTCGTAGAGCAAGACATCCGCATTTCGAAGGATGTCGGCCGCTCGTAACGTCAGAAGGCCGGGATCGCCGGGGCCCGCGCCGACCAGCGAGACGCGTCCCGCCTCATTCATCGAGATCGGCAACCACCGGGTGCGGAACTAACTCGGCCAGCGCTTCGGCGAGATGTAAATCGAAGAGGTCGTCGAGCACGCGCGCGTGCGATATCGCCTCAGCGTGATTCGTCGTTGCCTTTTCGCGGATTTTTACGATGGCCGAATGAAGGAGCTTGGAAACGACGGTCATGGACATGCCCGTGACGAGCATTTTATCCCGCTCGGAGAGATCGGTGCATC
>JBDTFK010000114.1:0-8466 GCA_039937995.1 Vulcanimicrobiaceae bacterium
GGTGACTCCAGCAGCGCTTCCGGAGTTGGAAAGGCGATGCAGGTGCCGTTGCGGTGGGGCTCGCCGATAGCTTCGACGACGCGGCGCATGATCGATCCCGCAGCGTGGATGCTGATTTGCTGAAAGACGATCGCGTGCGAGCACGCTTCCCATAACGATGAATAGCGCGGCGGTTTTACGCCGCGTAGCTCGCGGGCCAGGTACGCAAGCCACGGGATCTTCGCGCTTCGAGCGTACCATGCGCGTAGATTGACCTGCGTTCCCAGCATCCGCGCCACAATCGGAACGACCCACGCGTCATTTTTCCCGCTTGCCTTCACGTCGAGCGTGCGCTCGTCGTGCTGCGACACCCGGACGAGCGATTTTTTCGCCCCGAGGGTGAGATAGCGGTAGTACGCGCCGTCGTCATCGATGATATCAACGACATTTGCGGCGAGGCGCCGCAAGGCTTCGGCGGTGAGATCGAGCCGGTACGGCGATGCGACGGGGAGTTGTACGTGCATGTTGAAGCGCTGCATCAATGCTCGATGCTTATCTGCAGTATTGGCGCATCAACCTGCTCACGATGCTCGAATACCGCGCAAATTTCATTATGTGGTTCGGCTTTACGCTCGTGTATCACGGCGTGGCACTCGGCGCGCTCTTCGTCACCTTGCGTGAATTCCCGTCGATGAACGGTTGGGATTTTCGTCAAATGTTCTTCCTCTACGCGCTGTGGATGACGGGTCACGAATTGCACAACGCGCTGTTCTTCAACGTCGTTAGCGTGCCGGAGTTCGTGCGCGAAGGGCGTTTCGACCGGTTTTTGGTTCGCCCGCTCGATGCGCTCTTTCAAGTTCTTACCGTCCCTCAACAAATTTTCCCCGACGGTCTCGCAATTTCGATCGTGACGCTCGGGATCGCAACGGCCGTCGCGCGCGTGCAGGTCGACTGGGTTTTTGCGGTTTTCGTTCCGCTGACGGTAGTCGGCGGTGCGCTCATCGACCTCGGTATTTCGCTCGCGATCGCCACCGTGTCGTTTTGGTTCGTGCGAGTGGATGCGTTACGTTGGGCCGTCATGTCGCTCGAACAAGACTTCACCCGCTATCCGATTAGCATCTATACGCGCGGCGTGCGATTGATGCTCACGTTCGTATTCCCGTTTGCGTTTATGAACTATTTTCCGGCAATCTATTTTCTGCAAAAGGCGGAAACGGGATTGCATCTAAATCCAGCCGTTGGGCTGCTGACCCCCGCGATCGGCGCGGCGTGGCTCGTCGTTTCCTATCTCTTCTGGCAACTCGGCCTTCGGCGCTATCAGGGAACCGGTTCTTGAATCGACGACTATTTCTCGCCGGCGGACTCGCCCTCGGCATGCTCCCGGCGCGGTTGCACGCGGCGGACATCTACGCGCGGGTAGCTTCGCTTGCGCGCAATTCCACCGGCTTCGTCGGCGTATATTGTCGCACGCTCGCCGAGGGACCACCCGTAGTCGCCTACAATGCGGACGTTGTGTTTCCGGCCGCGTCTACGATAAAAATGCTTATTATGACGACGGCATATCTGATGGAGGAACGACAGCCCGGCGCGCTCGATGAGAAAATCGTCGCGCGCCGCCGCAATCTGATCGGCGGCTCGACCTTTATGGAGACGTTGCCGGACGGGGCGCGGATTAGCGTTCGTGATCTGATCGTTCCCATGATTCAAGTGAGCGATAACACGGCGAGCAACGCGCTCATGCGTCACTTCGGGATGGAAACCATCAACGCAACCGGCGCTCGCGTAGGAATGAGCGGCACGAAACTCGCCCGCGCGTTCCTCGACTATCGGGCGATCGTGCTCCACAACGACAACGTCACGACGCCGCGCGACATGGGTACGCTCCTCTTTTCTATAGCGCGCGGCGCGCGCGAGGAAGAGCAGACGATCGTCTCCCCGCAGCATTGCCGCCGGATGATCGACATTATGCTCGGTCAAACCGATCGGGACGCGATCCCCGCGGGCCTACCGCGCGGGACGCAAGTCGCAAATAAGACCGGAGAAATCGGAGGCACCCGCAACGATGTCGCAATCGTCGAGCCGTTTGCCGATTCGCCATACATTCTCGCGATCTACAGCAAGTGGGTTCAAAACTACGGCGCGGTCTACGCTGCAATGCACCGGATCGCGCACCTATCCTACGAAGCCGTAGGGCGCACCGGCGCCTAGCAGGCCTGTCGGCAGCGGTCGAGCGCTCTCGTTACGCTATGTTTTGGGTTCGATCGTTACCTTGGTCATAGTGTCACCGCGGCGAATTTGATCGAGCGTTTCGAACCCGTCGCTCACCTGACCGAAAACGGTGTATTGGTTGTCCAAGAAGCGCGCGTCGTCCAGGCAGAGGTAGAATTGAGAGCCGCCGGAGTTGGGATCCGACGAGCGCGCCATTGCAACGGTTCCGCGCAAGTGCGGCTTCTTGTTGAATTCCGCTTTAAGTTTGTAGCCGGGTCCCCCCGTACCGTTCCCATCGGGGTCGCCGCCCTGCACGACAAAACCGGGTTCGACGCGGTGGAACGCGAGGCCGTCGTAAAAGCCCGCGTCGGTTAGCTTGATGAAAGCGGCGCAATGCACGGGCGCGTCGTCCGGGAAAAAACCAAAGACGATATCGCCCTTTTCCGTCGCTAGGCGCGCCTGCGACGTGTGGGCGCGCTCGACGAGCGCATCGAGTTCATCGGCCTGCGGTGGGGTGCTTGCCATAAAAATGCTCCTTGGGCGGTGAATGGTTTGTGCCGCGCTTCTCTCGCTTAACCGCGGCAACCTACGGCATCGAGCGATTGCTCGATTGCGCCGAGCGTTTGGTCGACGTCGCTTTGCGCGTGCGCGGTAGAAAGGAACATGACTTCGTTTTGAGACGGAGGTAGGAGGATGCCGCGCCGCAGCATCTCGTTATAGTATCGAGCGTACAGCGCTTTGTCGGCAAGGAGCGCGTCGTCGTAGTTTTGATTGGGTGGTCCGGGCCTGAATTTAAAATCCACGATCGATTCGTGATGCACGACGGCGTAGGGAAGGTCGCGCTCGGCGAAGATTGCGCGAATCCCGCCGGCCAGGCGCGTGCCGAGACGTTCCATCTCGTCGTAATATTCGGGATGCGCTTCGAGCAGATCGATCACGCGATGAGCCATTGCGACGCTAAACGGGTTACCGCCATGCGTTCCGCCGGTAAACGAGTTTCCGCCCGGCGCGAGCGTTGCCATTACGGCTTCACGCCCGCCGAACGCCGCGATCGGCGCACCGCCTCCCATGATTTTTCCGATCGTCGTCATGTCGGGGATCACGCCGGTCCTTGCCTGCGCGCCGCCGAGCCCAAAGCGCAGCCACGTGATGACCTCATCGAAAATCAACAGAGCGCCGTGGCGGGCCGCGCGCTCGCGCAGCCCTTCCAAAAAGCCGTGCACGGGGGTAACGTACCCCATATTCCCGACGATGGGCTCGACAATAATCGCGGCGAGTTCGCGTCCCCGGTTACGTAAGAGCGCGTCGACGCTCTCGAGATCGTTATATCGCGCGACGACGACATCGCGCGTAACGCCTTCAGGAATACCGGCTGCTTGCGCGTTGGAGGTGTGTGCCGACGCTCCGGCGCCGAGAAGCGCGAGGTCGAAATGACCGTGATAGTTTCCCGCAAACTTCAAGACGAGGCTGCGCCCGGTAAACGCGCGCGCGACGCGAATTGCGCTCATCACGGCCTCGGTTCCTGTCGAAACGAAGCGCATGCGCTGCATCGACGGAAGGTACGAGCGGATGCGTTCCGCGAGCCGGACCTCTTCGGGATGCGTGTTTCCCCATACAAACCCGTATTGCGCGATTTCATCGAGACCGGTCGTCAAGGCCGGATGGGTATGCCCGAACAGTAGCGGGCCGTAAGCCATCACGTAATCGATATAGCGCCGACCGCCTTCGTCGAATGCGTACGCACCGCGCGCCGATTGTTGCACGAACATAGGTCCGCCAACGCCCCAACCCGAACGCACGGGCGAGTCGCATCCCCCCGCAAGCACCGCGAGCGCACGATCGATCGTCGAAAGCTCCGTTTGCATTGTGTGCACCTCCCGCAAGCGCTCGACCGTTCCCGCCCCGCAACCGCTCGCCCTGCGACCTGGGCTGCATAGAAAGTTGGGGCTCTCGTCTTAAGATAGTAGCGTCATGCCGCACATTGAGATTGAAATCGGACCGCAAACCAACATCAACGAATTGGTCAAGCAATTGCCGGTTGCCGCCGAGGTGCTCGCGCAGTTTGGGCTCGGCTGTTCCGGCTGCGGCGTCAGCAAATACGAAACGGTCGAGCAAGGAGCGAAGGCTCACGGGTTGCGCACCGAACCGATCGTTACCGCGCTCTCTCAGGCGCGGCTCTCGGGGTTTGTCCCACTGATTTCAAACGAGGATCGCCGCCCCGCGCGCCGCGCGCCCGGCGCGTTTAGCGGCCGCGCGAGAATCAAGCACGTCGTTCCCGTCATGTCGGGCAAAGGGGGGGTGGGCAAATCGCTCGTCACCGCGTTGCTCGCACTCGGATTGCGCCGAAGGCATCTCTGCGTGGGTATCCTCGACGCCGACATCACCGGCCCGTCGATCCCGAAGCTGTTCGGATTGCACACGCCGCTCGCTATCGAAGCCGACCCGAACGCCCCGAAAACCTCGCACGGAAACCCGCAGCCGCTTATGGTTCCCGCCGTCTCTCGCAGCGCCATTGAAGTCGTGAGTTCCAACTTACTCACCGACAAAGAAGACACGGCGATGATCTGGCGCGGCCCGATTCTTTCGGGCGTTATCCGGCAGTTTTTCGAGCAAGTGCTCTGGAGCGATCTCGATGTGCTCTTGATCGATTTGCCCCCCGGCACGTCGGACGCGCCGCTCACGGTACTGCAGTCGCTTACTGTCGACGGCGTCGTGCTCGTTACGATGCCGCAGGCGCTCGCGACGATGATCGTGCGCAAGGCCGCGAACCTCGTTCACCAACTCAAAAAACCGATTCTCGGCGTAGTCGAGAACATGTCGTATTTCATCGCGCCGGACACGGGGAAGAAGTACGAAATTTTCGGCCCATCCTACGCGGATCGCGTGGCGGAACTTGCTCAGGCGCCGGTGTTCGCACGCATTCCGATCGATCCGCGAAAGGCAGCGCTTGCAGATGAAGGCCGGATCGAAGAGATCGACGATCCTATTGTCGACGTTCTCGCCGGTGCGTTGCTGGCTGCGCTTGAAGCCCATCCGAAACCCAAGGAAACGATCTCGATCATCTAAATGAAAGCTCGCAATCTCGCACTCGGCGCCGCGGCCGGATTCGGCACAGGCTACGCGCTCGTACGTGCGATTCAAGCATGGAAACTCTTGCAGGCGCCGCCCGCAGCGTCGTCCGGCGACGCCGCAGCCTACGGGCGCAGACGTCGGGCGATCGCGGCTTGCGGTGTCCTGCGCTCGCTCGCGGGCACCGCTGCATTTGCTTTCGGTCCGCTCGCGGCGCGAACGTCCTGCAGCTTCGCGCGCCTCCCTCGATGGGCGCGGCCGGGTGCATACTTTGGGGCCGTTGCCGCCGCCGGCATGCTCTTCGAACTTCCGGTCGAGTTTGTCGAGGAGTACGCACTCGAGCGCTCTTACGGTCTCTCCGAACAACGCGCAAGCGCGTGGGGAACTGACGCGCTCAAGAGCATGGCACTAAACGCTGCGCTCGCGAGCGCGATCGGATTGATCGGCGGAGTCGCGTTTCGACGCTTCCCAAAAACGTGGCCCTTCGCCGCTTCCGCCGGCCTGCTCCCGCTTCTCGTGCTCGGTAACGTCGTCGTTCCACTCTACATCCTGCCGCTTTTTAACGCGTTCGAGCCGTTGCACGGCCCGCTCGAAACTCGCCTCCGCTCGCTCGCATCGCGTTTCGATGTCGGTGACGCGGAAATACTCCGCATGGACATGAGTCGGCAAACGAAAAAGGCGAACGCATTCGTGACCGGTATCGGAAGTACGCACCGCATCGTGCTCGGCGACACGCTCATCGACCGGTTCGAAGCGAACGAAATCGAATTCGTGGTCGCGCACGAACTCGGCCACTACGTCGGCAAAGACACATGGCGGCTCATCGCCGTAAGCGAAATCTGCGCGCTGCTGCTCTTCTTTGCGGCGTCCGCGGCGGTTAAGGTGGAGCGCGACGACGACAGCACCGCGCTTATGCGCGTCTACGCATATCTGTCTTCGGGGCTTTTCTTGCTCCAGCCGGCTATCAACGCGTTTTCACGCTCGCGCGAATGGGCGGCCGACCGCTTCGCACTCGCCGCAACGAATGCGCCGATTTCCGGCGCCGCCGCGTTCCGACGCCTACGCGATCAAAATCTCGCTGAAGACGAGATCCCGGCGTGGTACGAATTCTTCTTTGGATCCCACCCAAGCCTCGGAAAGCGAATAAGCGCACTTGAACATTCGTGACCGGCTCCGCAGCGATGAACGCAGGCAACTCGGAAATTCCGATTCGGCCGCTAGCGATATCCTGCGCCATCCCGAAGGTTTCGACGAACTCTTCGAAGCGTTTTTCGATGAGGACCCCGTGGTGCGCATCCGTGCAGCCGCCGCCGCCGAACGAGCCACCCGCGGACGCCCCGACTTGCTCGTACCCGTTCGAAAGCGATTGATCGCGGAGGCCGGCGAGCTGCCGGAGGCGGAAGTTCGCAGGAACGTCGCGCAGATGCTACCGCGCGTCAAACTCGAGCCCAAGGAACGGGCGAAGGCCGTCGCCCTGCTTCACCGATATCGCGATGACGCCGCCTCTACAGTCGTGCTCGCGGCGATGCAAGCGTTAACGGATTTCTCCAATGACGACGCCGTCTTGCGAGAACGCATGATCCCCATTCTCGAGCGGTTTAGCCGTGAAGGAAACGCGCCCGCGAAGTTGCGCGGGCGGCAAATGCTCGCCCGACTGAGTTCACAACAAAACCGGCGAGGGCCGGGTACCAAGCCACGACGCTAAGTCGGTCTTGGCCGTCACGTAGCGCCCCGTGTGCAACTCGTCCCGAAATTCGCCGAAAAGCCCGAACCCTTCGGCGAACGCGTCGTGTTTGTGAATCGATTCGTAGTTCACTTGACTTGCAAAAACGAACGTTTCGTCGTCGAGATCGGGGTACATGTCGAGCGCTCGCGCGAGTATACCGCGCACGACGTCTTCGACGAACTTTGGGTTGTGATGCGCCTTGTTCACGATAAAAAATTCATCGGGACGCTTGAGCAGATCGTACGTTTCACTCGACATCGAGCTCTCGACGATTTCGACGAGATCCTCCGCCCGCACGGGGCCCGCGCGCTCTTCCGAAACGCCGAGCAACACCGAGCCCTTGCCGCGCTGATTGTGCGTCGCGACCGGAAGGGCGTCGAGCGCGCGCTTGGCATCGAATTCCGAAAAACCCGCGTCGACCAACTCGCGCATCGAATGCTCGCGGACCATCAACTGCGCGCAGGGGCAAGCCGTCATACCTTCGGCTTCAACGCCGACGACACGGCGCGTCCCGTTCTGGTCGGCATGCGCGATGCCGATAAGCGTGTAGGTTTCCTCGCCGCGCTTCCCACTAACGGGAGTCCAACGTTCCAAACCGAAATCGGCGCGCAGGCGCACGTCGGCCCGAATCGCGCGCTGACTACGGACGATTTCGCGCGCGATGTCTTCGACCAGTCGTTCGACGCGAGCGGGCTTTTCATCGCGCGCCAGCACGTCGAGCGTTGCCTCTTCCAGGATTTCGGAAAACCGCGACATGTGTACGCCGGCTTTGTCGGGCGCCAAGTCGGCAACCATCGTAAATTCACCGTTAAAGACGCGCGGAGTTCCGTCGATCTCGAGGTGAATGATGCGCCGGATGCCCGAAACGCCCACGCGATTGAGCGAGAGCCGAATGTCGGGTTCTTCTTCTTGGCGGTTGGCTAGGAAATGCAAGCTTCGTTCGCGGCGATGTACTCCGCTCTCACCGTTTTGCCGCGCGTAGGACGCGAATTCCGGTGCAATTTCCGCAAGAGGCACGGCGTTGAACGGACGCTGCGCGAGTTGCGGATGCACCGCGTCGTCGAAAACGACGATATCGATGTCGATCGGACGTGCCGCGAGGTGCACGTTTGAGGTTCTTCCAACTGCGATTTCCACTTCCCGCACCAGCGATTCGAAGGCTCCGCGCTCGAGTTCCGTACGCAATTCTGCGGCTGCGTTGATGAACGCGGGGCCGGATGCTCCACCGGCGGGAGCGCTCTCGTAGAATGATGAGACCGCGCGGATTTCGGTTCGAGCGCGTAGGCGCTGCAAAGCCGCGAGAATATTCGCTTGCCGGTCCCCTAAATTCGATCCGATACCGATAATGACGCGATGCATTCCTATTTCGTGCTTCCTTGGGGCTAGCGCTCGGCAGCCAAAGCCTCTACCTGTTGCAAGCGAGGTTCTCCGCGACGTAAGCGCGTTGCTTCTCGGCCGGACACGCTCCCGGGGTCGCTGTTTGG
>JBDTFK010000115.1:0-6841 GCA_039937995.1 Vulcanimicrobiaceae bacterium
TCAAGATCGATCCGGATCTCGCAAATCTCACGCAACTCATCGACCGAGAGTTCGCAAACGTAGACGCCGCGGTGTGGAAACGACTTGACCAGGCCCTCACCTTCAAGTCGTCCTAGCGCTTCGCGCACGGGAATCTTGCTCGTTCCGAAAAGCCCGGCGAGTTCGTCTTGGCGCAGCGCTTGGCCGCTTTGCAATTCGCCCGTTAGAATCGCTCTTCGCAACCGTTGCAAGATCTGCGTCACCATCGGCGCGCCGGTACGCGCGGTTACGGCCGGCTTTTTGGAAGAGCGCGCACCTGCGCGCTTTCGTTTAGCTATCACGGCCGCGCAACTCCTGCGCAGAAATCCCGTAACGAAATGGATCTCCGGTATCGAAGAAGAGTGCGGTCTCGCCGGTCACGTACGCGCGGCCCCGGATAAAGGGAACGATGCCGTCCGCGCAACGTTCCATGCGGCCGGTAAAAAGCGTACCGGTGATGCTCTCCTGCAGCCACGGTTCGCCTGCGCGCAACCTGCCGCGTGCCGCGAGTACCGCCATCTTCGCCGACGTGCCGGTTCCGCACGGCGAACGGTCGTACGAACCATCGGGACAAAGAACGAAGTTTTTCGCGTTCGCGTTAAGCAGCCGCGCTTTTCCAAAAAATTCGATGTGATCGATACGCGCGCCGTCCTCTCCGGTAATTCCGTGCGCTTGCAGCGCGGCGCAAATCTCGAGAGCAAGCGATGTCAATCGGGAAACGTTGCCGGCCGCAATCTCCGGCAGCGGCGCGCGCGCGGCATCCACGAGAAAAAACCAGTTCCCGCCGTATGCTATATCGCCGACGATTTCGCCGGTTCCGGGAACCTGCACCGGAACATCGAGCCGGAAGGCTCGCGCAGTAACGTTTTGAATTTCAATCGAGCCGTCGTCAAAGAGCGTAGCGTAAATCGGCCCGGCGGGAGTATCGAGCGCAAAACGTTCGTTTGTCGCATTGATGCGGCCGAGGTGCAGCAAGGTTCGCATAACGCCGAGCGCGCCGTGACCGCACATCCCTAAATAGCCCGCGCGATTTGCGAAAACAACTCCGGCCGCCGCGTCTGCGCTTACCGGCTCGGTAAGAAAGGCGGCAACCGTGCCCTCCGAAGCGCGCGGCTCGGCCGTTATCGCGGTGCGCAAGAAATCCCAATCGCGGCGTAACTCTTCGCGCCGTTCGAGCATCGTGGCGCCGTCCAGATGCGGGCCGCCGTCAACGACAACGCGCGTCGGTTCGCCTTCCGTGTGAGAATCGATTAGCCGCAGCGGTACTGCCATAGGAATCTCCGGCATGGGAAGCATAGTATACGGATTCGTATACGTTTTCGTCGGGACGAACGCGCGCCCTTCGGCGCCCGGCCGGTGTTGAGAAGGAGGCCCGCGCGTGATCGAAGTTGCCGTGATCGGCGGCGGCATCATCGGAACCGCGGTCGCGCGCGCGTTGCAAGCCGAGGGTGCCGCAGTCACCATCTTCGATCCCGACGGCGCGGGGAGCGGGGCCGCGGTTGGAAGCGCGAGCTACATTTCCGTCGGCGAGATTTTTCCGCTGGCGCACGCTTCGGTCGCTGCAGCGATGCCTCGAATGCTCTTCGATCCCCTCGGCCCGCTCGTGATCCGGCCTTCGTATCTGCCGAGACTCGCGCCGTGGGGCTTGCGATTTCTCGCATCGATGCACCCGTCGATTTACGCGCGAAATACCGGCGCGCTCGCAAGTTTGAACCGCCCGGCGCTCAAGGCGTTACTGGAGCTTGCGGAAGGCGCCGGTGCGCGAGAACTGATCGATTGCGCGGGCGGAATGCTTGCGTGCGAACGCGAGAGTACGCTTCGTTCGCTCGAACCGCAGATCGAAAGGCTGCTCGCGCACCACATCGACGCTGTGCGGCTTACGTCGTCGCAGGTGCGCGCGCTCGAACCCGCGCTTTCATCGACAATAGCCGGCGCGATCTTCTTCCCGGGTTCCGCGCGCTGCACCGATCCGGCTGCATTTTGCGCGCGCCTCGCGCGTGCCGCCACCGCGGCGGGCGCGACGGTCATCGACGAACCCGTGCGCCGTATCGAGCCGCAGCCCGACGGCTCGTGGCACGTTCATGCGCGGGAACGCCACACCGCGAGGCGCGTCGTCGTCGCAGCCGGCGTTTGGTCGGGAAGCCTTTTGCGTCCGCTCGGATACGCGGTTCCGATTGAAGCGGAGCGCGGCTACCATCTCATGTTGCCGCACGCGGGTATTTCGGTGCGACGGCCAATGGTGTTTGCGGAGCGGCATTTCTGCGTAACCGGGCTCGATGGCGGCATTCGCCTCGCCGGCACCGTCGAGTTTGCCGGAACGGTTCGGCCGATGAATCCGCGCCGTTCCGATATCCTTTACGAATTGGCGTCGGCGTACTTGCCCGGCCTCAAACGCGACGGAAGCACGCGATGGATGGGTTTGCGGCCGTCATTCCCCGATTCACTGCCGGCAATCGGCAGCGGCGGAGCGAAGGCCACGTTGTTCTACTGCTTCGGTCATCAACATCTCGGACTCACGCAAGCCGGCATATCCGCGAAACTCATTGCCGCGATCGTCGCCGGGCGACCTCCGGAGATCGACATCGCACCTTTCCGATTAGAACGATTTGGAACGAGCGCGAACTACGTCAAGCCTTTAACGACGGCCCGCGGACGCAGCGCCGGTTCGAGCGTCGAGGCAAGATCGTCATCGCCGACGTTGAGTCCGGCAAGAAGTGCATCCGCAGCGGAGTAAGGGTCGAGATCGGTTGGAACGTTCCGGCTTAGCTCGCGTTCCAGCCGGTGTTGCAAACGGCCGAGCGCGAGTTGGCGTACGTGATGCGCGAAAGCCTCGCGCCGCTTGATTTCCATTTCACCGGTTTCGAGTAAATAGACGCGGTGACGCTCGACGGCAGCCCACAACTCATCGATGCCTTCACCGGCGAGCGCCTGCGTCATGACGAGTTCGGGAACCCAGCCGGTGAATTGCAGCATCTCCATCATCCCCCGAATCTCGCGGCGCAGCATGTTCGCCATCGGATGATCGGCTTTATTTACGACGAAGACGTCGGCGATCTCCATAATGCCCGCCTTGAGTACTTGAATCGAATCGCCGCTGCCGGGCTGCAACGCGACGAGCGTGGTTTGCGCGAGATCCGCAACTTCGATCTCGCTCTGCCCGACGCCGACCGTTTCAATCAGAATCACGTCGAGTCCGAACGCGTCCATAAGGAGCACCGCGTCGGCCGTAGCGCCGGCCACGCCGCCAAGATGGCCTCGGCTTGCCATCGACCGGATAAATACGTCGGGATCGACGAAATGTTCGGTGAGACGGATGCGGTCGCCGAGCAAAGCGCCGTGCGAATACGGCGAACTCGGATCGACGGAAATCACGCCGGCGGTTTTTCCGAGCGAACGAACCTTGCGAATAATTGCAGACGACAGCGTCGACTTGCCGACGCCGGGTGGTCCGGTGAGTCCGATCGTCATCGCGCGGCCCGTCCGTGAATACAATCGCCCGACTAAACTCGCACCCCGGCCGCTCTCGGCCCACGAGATTGCCCTTGCGAGGCCGCGCGGTTTATGCTTTTCGAAATCGCGCAGCAGCGCGTCCAACCCATTCACGTTCGCCAAAGTAACCCGATGGATTGGGGCCTTCGGCCGGGCGCCCCTGCCCTACCCGGCTGCAATCGAGCCGCGCCGAGGTGACGCGATAAAGACGATGAAGAGCTCTGTGGTGGCGTTTCCGGATCGCGCGCGGCGCGTACTTGCTATCGTCGTTGCCTTGCTTTTCGCGACCGGGTATGCGCCGGCGAACGCGCAAACGCTCAACGTTCCGCTTTCCGGAAAGCGCGTGCGCTACATCACGACCGAGTCGCTGTTCCATACGCTTTTTCGCGATTTTTTTCCTGAAGACGACGCCACGACGTACGTGCAAACCGGAGACATCCCGGCAATGTGGTTGCGCGATTCTTCCGAGCAAACGATTCCTTACGTTCGGTTTCAGCAGGCGTTTCCCATACTTCGCCTACGCATTGCCGGAGTTATCGAACACAACGCGCGCGCGATAACGCGCGACGCCTATGCAAACGCGGTTCAAGCCGACTATCATATTTGGGAGCGCAAGTGGGAGATCGACTCGCTGGCGTGGCCGGTACTTCTCGCGCAGGTGTACATTTCACAAACGAAAGATCGTACAATGTACACACCGGCGCTGCACCGTGCGCTCAGCCGAATCGTGTACACGTACGGCTGCGAAGAGCATCACGCACGCTGCAATGCCTACAAGTACCCGTACCACGTATATACCGACGACAGGTACAACGACGGTACCGGTCTCATTTGGAGCGCCTTCCGGCCTTCCGACGACGCGGTGCAATACCGCTTTAACATCCCCCAAAACATGATCGCAACGATTGCGCTTGAAGATATTGCGGAGCTCGCGGAAGACGGATACGGCGATACCCCTCTCGCGCACCGCGCTCGCGCGCTCGGCATGCGCGTGCTCGGAGGAATCGCGCAATACGGTCGATTCTACAACGAGCAACGGGGCGTCTGGATGTACGCCTACGAAACCGACGGACTCGGACATTATAATCTTATGGACGACGCGAACATTCCAAACTTGACGACGCTACCATATCTAAGCTGGTCCTCGTCATTCGATCCGACGTATCTTGCCACGCGCGCTTTTGCACTCAGCCCGGCTAACCCGTGGTACTTCACCGGACGCTACGCGCAAGGATTGGGGAGCCCCCATACGCCTTACGGGTTCGTCTGGCCACTCGGAATCATCGGCCGCGCCCTAACTGCCACGTCCTCCGCGGAGGTGAGCACGAACCTCACCATGTTGGCCGAAACCGACAGCGAGAGCGGGATGATTCACGAAAGTTTTTATCCCGACGGCTATTGGCGATACACGCGCGCCGAGTTCGGCTGGGCGAACGCGCTGTATGCCGAACTGGTTTTTCGCAGCGTAGCGGGATTCTCGTCGACCCCGTTTCTTAGCGGTGGACGCACGATGATGCCCTTTGAGGTCCGCAGCAAAACGCCGGTACTCGTCCCGACGATCGTGCAAGTGAGCAACACCTCGGAGCTTATGCGAACGCTTGGGAGATTGCTCGATGTGGGGCGCGCGGCCGCGATCGGTCAGACTCCGTAACGCCGCTGCCTTTCTGAAAAAACGCCGACGGCGCCGGCAAAATGCTCTTCCGAGAAATCCGGCCACATTACGGGAAGGCTCAGCAACTCCGTGTACGCGAGTTGGTAGAGCAAAAAGTTTGAGATGCGCATTTCGGCACCCGTACGAATCAGCAAATCCGGGTCCGGAGCGTGCGGGGCGTACATTTTTGCACGAAGCGCCGCTTCGTCGACTTGATCCGGCGCGATGACGCCGCCCGCGACGTCGCGCGCAATGGCCCGAACGGCGCGCACGATTTCATTGCGCCCGCTATAGTTCAACGCGAGCGTCAAGGTAAGGCGGCTATTGCGTGCGGTCGATTGAACGAGATCGCGCAGCGCCGCGCGGGCGGGAAAGGCAAAGGCGTCGAGATCGCCGATTATTTCGACGCGCACTCCCGCCTCAAGCAATCGCGGCTTCTCGCTTCGCGCGCAAGCAGCGTACAGTTGCATGAGCAGGCTGACCTCGCCGGATTCGCGCTGCCAATTTTCGGTGGAAAAGCCGTACACGGTAATTCGCCGGACGCGCGCGTCGGCGGCCGCCCGAACCGTTGCGCGCAGCGCTTCGACCCCGCGGCGGTAACCCTCAACCACCGGCAGGTTCCGCTCGCGGGCCCAGCGGCGGTTGCCGTCCATAATGATGGCTACGTGCGCAGGGATGCCGAGGAGGGCCGGAGCCTGAATCATTGTTACTTTGTATCACAAAGTGATGACGCTTACAAGCGGCATCCGGCGAACGAGGCCAACCCGACCCCCGCGAATAACCCGGAAATCCGCCATGACGCAAGGATATTATCGCTTTCCGACAATCGCGGGAGACACCATTCTTTTTGTCTGCGAGGACGATCTTTGGAGCGTTCCCGCCGGCGGCGGCGCCGCGAACCGCTTAACGGTCAGCTTCGGAGCGTGCATAACGCCGCGTCTCTCACCCGATGGGACCGAGGTCGCTTTCATCTCAAACGACGACGGCAATCCCGAAGTCTACGTCATGCCTACCGCCGGCGGCCAGCCGCAACGTCTTTCGTTTATGGGCTCCACGGCCGCGCAAGTGGCCGGGTGGAGTCGCGACGGAAAGGACATTCTGTTCGTAGCGAATTCGCGCGCGTGGTACGAAGGGGAAACGCGCCCGTTCACCATCTCTCGCGATGGTGGAGTGCCCTGCGATTTGCGCCTCGGGCACGGACGGTCGTTTTCGTACGGACCGGATAACGCAATGGTCCTCGGGCGCAATGCGGTCGATCCGGCGCGTTGGAAGCGCTACCGGGGCGGCACTTCGGGCGAACTCTGGATCGATGCGCGAGCGAGCGGAGACTTCGAGCGTCTCGAAGTTCCTAACGGAAATCCGGCATGGCCGATGTGGATTGGGGAACGCATCTATTTCCTTTCCGATCACGAGGGTATCGGGAACATCTATTCGTGCGCGATCGATGGAAGCGACTTGCACCGCTGCACGCAGGAGGCGGAGTATTACGTCCGTTTTCCGTCCACTGACGGCACGCGAATCGTGTACTCCGCAGCGGGAGCGATCGCATTTTACGACATCGCCGCCGGCGAAGTGCGCGAAGTCGAGATCGAAGCACCCTCGGCCGCGCCGCAAACCGTGCGCCGCTTTGAGGCCGCGTCGGAAACGTTCGAACATTTCGCTCCCCATCCCGACGGAACGCGC
>JBDTFK010000116.1:0-3805 GCA_039937995.1 Vulcanimicrobiaceae bacterium
CCAAAACCTGAAAATGCTTCTTAACGGAACGTGGCTGGGTCATCCGCTGCATCCGGTACTGACCGACATCCCCATCGGCAGCTGGACCTTAGCAGTCGTTCTTGATGGGATAGGGATAGCTACGGGCCGCGACGAGCTTAACCCAGGCGCTGATCTCGCCGTCGCCATCGGAGTCGCGGGCGCGTTGGGCGCAGCAGTTACCGGGTTCACTGATTGGTCGGATACCGACAGTCGCCCTCGACGTGTGGGTTTAGGGCACGCGCTCATAAACATCAGCGCGACAGCCTTCTTCGTGAGCTCGCTTTCGACGCGACGATCCAACCGGCGTATCGGGATCATTCTCGGGTTCATGGGTTATGGCGTTATGAGTGCGGGAGCGTTTCTCGGCGGACACCTAGTCTTTGAGGAACGCATTGGCGTCAACCATGCTGCTCAGCCGCTCACGGATGAGTTCATTCCCGTCCTGGCGGAGAGTGATCTGCCGGATAACGTGTTGCGTCGTGTTGAGGCAGACGGCGTCTCGGTCGTACTGGCTCGACATGCTGGGGCTATCTACGCTCTCGTCGAAACGTGCGCTCATCTCGGCGGACCACTTTCGCAAGGTACGCTCGAAGATGGGAATGTGCGCTGTCCGTGGCACAACTCGTGCTTTTCGTTGGAGGACGGCCACGTGATCAACAGTCCGTCGGTGTTTCCACAACCTTGCTTTGAAACGCGCGTACGAAACGGTCAGATTGAGGTTCGAGCAAAGTAACATGACGCTTGCTATAGCCTCTAGCATTCGTTTTGATACGACCGTCAACGGCAATCTTGAGAATTCGAGCGTGTGGTCCGAATTGCCATTGGGTACGGCTAGCCCATGCAACAGAATGCAAACGTCGCCGCCCAAGAGCGCTTCGGGCAGGCGATCAATTCGGGCGACTTCAGCGCGTTCGACGAGATCGTGGCATCTGATATCCTCGACCATGACCCTGCGCCGGAACAGAGCGGTGGCCCGGATGGGTACAAGGCATTCTTTGGCGCGTTTCGCCAAGCGTTTCCCGACCTCAAGATCAGCATCGACCACCTCGTGAAGGATGACGACAATGTCGCAATCGCATACACAGCCACCGGGACGCACCGCGGGGAGTTCCTCGGACACGCGCCGACCGGTAAGGCCATCAGCGTTCGCGGTATGCAGATCGCGCGCTTTCGGGACGGCAAGATGGTTGAACGCTGGGGAAGTTCCGACGAACTCGGGATACTCAAACAAATCGGCGCGGCATAGCCTCAGTCCGCTCGACAAAGTTGCCGGTTGGCTGGATTCATCGCGCCGGAGCGTACGGCCCTGGCAAGTGCTGTTTGTGTTCGTTTGTAGAAAGGCACGAATGTGGAAAAGGACTTCGACTTAATCGTCATCGGCACCGGAAGCGCAGGCACAACCGTGGCAACGCGATGCCGCAAGGCCGGGTGGAGCGTTGCGATCGTCGACCGACAGCCTTTCGGCGGGACCTGCTCGCTGCGCGGGTGCGACCCGAAAAAGGTCCTCGTAGGCATTGCGCAGCTCGTCGATTGGAGCGAACGTATGCATGATCGCGGTGTCGTCACGCATCGGTTGCAAATCGATTGGGCCGAACTTATGCGCTTTAAACGGACGTTTACCGATTCGGTTTCCAAGGATCGCGAGCGAGCGTACGCGCAAAACGGGATCAGCTCCTTTCACGGTTCGGCGCGATTCGTCGGCCACTCTCTCATTTCGGTCGGCGAAGACCTTCTGAACGCAAAGAATATCGTTATCGCAAGTGGCGCAAAACCTGCGCCGCTGCATGTATCGGGCGAAGAACATCTTGCGACCAGCACGGATTTCCTTGAACTCCCGAGCCTCCCGAAGCGTCTGATTTTTGTGGGCGGTGGATTTATTTCGTTTGAATTTGCGCATGTCGCCGCACGTGCGGGAGCCGACGCCTCCATCCTCGAGCGCGAAGCTCGCGTACTCGCGCAATTCGAAGATGAGCTCGTTCAGCGTCTCGTTCAGGCAACACAAGAGCGTGACATAAAGATTTGTTGCTCTACCACGGTGACGGCAATCGAGAAGACGGGTCCCGAGTTCGTCGTTCACGCCACGCGAGGAAAGGAACCGCTCGTTCTCCGCGCGGACTTAGTGGTACACGGTGGCGGTCGCGTTGCAGACATCGATGACTTGCAGCTGGAGGTAGGCGGCGTAACACGCGTCGAGGCCGGCGTCGACGTGGATGAATACTTGCAAAGTACGAGCAATCCGGCGGTTTACGCGGTGGGGGATTGCGCTGCGGGCGGAGGCGCGCCGCTGACGCCGGTGGCGGCACTCGAAGGCGACGTGGTGGCGGAGAATCTGCTGAACGGCAACAAACGAACGGCAAATTTCTCGGGTCTCGCAAGCATGGTTTACGCGCTGCCGCCGCTCGCGATGGTTGGTTTGACTGAGGACGTTGCTCGCGAGCAAGGGTTAAAGATCCGCGTGCAGAGCGGCGACTCATCGCAGTGGTATTCGTCGCGTCGCGGCGGCGCCAAGCACTCGGCCTACAAGATCATCTTCGATGAATGCGATAAGATCATCGGTGCGCACTTATTGGGTTTCGACGCAGAAGAACTCGCGAATATTTGTTCGCTCGCGATTCGCGCAAAGGTTACGGCATCGGCACTGCGAGAGGTGCTTTTTGCCTATCCGACCGGGGCATCCGAGCTCGAGTATATGCTGTAGGCGAGCGCGCGACAGGTGTCGCGGCGCCTCACGATGGCTTTTCGAGAACATCGTATTGCAGGATCCCTTCCGGCAGGACTCGGACCCCGTCAGTCAACCGACGCGGATTGATCGCTCCCGTATGCATGATGTGCTCTACCTGAACTTCGTACAGCAACGTCGCGGCGTCGGCAATCAATCGACGATGGCAGCGCCACCATACGGTTCCCGAGCACATTATTGCAGTTTTCCGCATGGGCGCAGCTGTAAGAGCACCTCAAGCGCCTGCAGAAAGGCATCGGTTTACATGTAATCAGCATACGCGCGAAACGAAGGATGGCGCGAGCGCAATGTTCGGGCTATCCGCATGACGTTTTCGAAAGCCTCCCAACTCGGGCTGCCATTGATAGGTTGCGTTGGAAAGATCCGGAACCCACACGGTCATTCGATCGGTCCAAACGTGTGCATGCGCGCGGCTCTTCGGGACGCTTCGAACGTCAACTGCCGCCTGAATACCTGCGAGCCGTATGAGCGCGGCGAGTTCGATTTCGCCGGCGGTGCCGTGACCAAGCGCCCAAAGTCGCACGCGTTCTATTGCGAAAGCTTACGCAGTGCGGAACCTTTGTGCATCGCGATGTGGTCGGTCTTGCCGCTTTTGATTTCGTATTGCGGCTCGTCGTCAGTCGCATGCCTTGTGTAGCCTTTGAATTTGGTCTCTGAAGTGATCACTTTAACAATCGTGCCGGTGACGCAGCCTGCTTCAGAATTCCAACTGACGTGGTCGCCAATTTTGAACCGGCGTTTCACTGGAACGTTCTACTCGGCCGTCGCGGGCGCGCTCTCGCTGCATGCGGCTCACAGCGACACCTCGATATGCGGCCGTGCCGATCAAGGAGTTGTTTCAAAGCGGGTAACCAACGCTGCCGCCCCAATATGGCGCATAGCCATAATAGTCGTAATACGGCTGCCACAAGCCGGTGCCTCGCACTTGATTGGCCAAGGTTGGATCGTATGCTGGCGAGTTTATGACGTGCTTCAGGGTATGATTGATTTGCACTTTAGCGTCGCTAGTGCTTGAGATCGCCTCGACCGGAATCATGAAGTGAC
>JBDTFK010000117.1:0-6338 GCA_039937995.1 Vulcanimicrobiaceae bacterium
TCTGCCCAAAACGCAACGATGGACGAAATTACCGCGCTTGCAAAGCGTCGGGGTTTTATTTTTCAATCCAGCGAAATTTACGGCGGCCTTAACGGCTTTTGGGACTACGGCCCCCTTGGTGCGGTTCTCAAGCGCAATGTGAAGAACGCTTGGTGGCGCGATACCGTCGAATTGCGCGATGACGTGGTCGGTTTCGATTCGTCGATTATCATGCATCCGCAAACGTGGAAGGCGTCGGGACATATCGATGCCTTTCACGACAAGCTGGTCGATTGCAAGATCTGCAAGCATCGCTTTCGTTTCGATCACTTGAAAGATACGCATCAGTGTCCGGACTGCGGGAGCAAAGAGAGTTTCACGGAGCCGCGCAACTTTAATCTCATGATGAAGACGCAGATTGGACCGATGGAAGATACGGCCTCGGTTGCGTACCTGCGGCCGGAAACCGCTCAGGGCATTTTCGTAAATTTTAAGAACGTGTATCAAACCGCGCGCAAGCGCCCGCCGTTCGGCATCGCTCAGATCGGAAAATCATTCCGGAACGAAATCACGCCGGGAAATTTCACGTTTCGCGTGCGCGAGTTCGAGCAAGCCGAACTCGAATACTTCATCCCGAACGACGGAAACGACATGACCCTCTTTGCGCAATGGGTTGACCGCCGCAAGGCCTGGTACTCCAATTACGGCATCAAGGCCGGCCGGTTGCGTTTTTACGAACTCACCGAATCGGAGCGGCCGCACTACGCGCGCGCCGGAATCGATGTCGAGTATCTCTTTCCGTGGGGCTGGGGCGAACTGGAATCGATCGCACACCGCGGAACGTACGATCTCGACGCGCACATGAACCTCTCCGGAAAAGATCTGCGCTTTTTCGACGAGGCCGCAAAGGCGCACTACACGCCGCTCCTTATCGAGTGTTCGGCCGGCATGGATCGCACCGCCCTTACGATGCTCGTTGACGCCTACGAGCGCGAAAAGAGCGTCGACGCGCAGGGCAAAGAAATTGAGCGCGTCGTGCTTCGCTTTCACCCCTTTATCGCACCCGTTCAAGTAGCGATCTTTTCCCTAGCTCGAAATAAACCCGATATGGTCCAAAAGGCACGGTCGATCGAGTTGGGATTGCGACCACTCTACCGTACGCAGTACGACGAAGGGAACATCGGCCAGTTGTATCGGCGTCAAGACGAAATCGGAACGCCGTTCTGTGTAACGGTTGACTACGAAACGCTCGACGACGGAACCGTCACCGTGCGCGAGCGAGACTCCATGAAACAGGAACGTGTCGCGGCGAGCGGACTACAGGCATATTTTGCCAAATCGCTTCCGGTAAGCGGTTCGACGTGATGTTGCCCACCCCGGAGGTTCTTACCCATGCTTACTCCGCTCGTAAAACGTCCCGTTGAAGACGCGGCGGTTATAGTGACAAAATACATATACTTCTTCGAAGAAGGTAACGGTTCCATGAAGGAACTGCTCGGCGGAAAAGGTGCGGGGCTTGCCGAGATGACGCGTGCGGGGCTGCCGGTGCCCGCAGGGTTTACGATTACGACGCAGGCGTGTTTGGCATTCTACGAGGGCGGCGGAAAGTATCCAGTCGGCTTGGCGGAGCAAGTCGACGATGCGATGCGGCGGCTCGAAACGCTTACTGGGAAACGTTTCGGCGATCCCGCCGACCCGCTCTTGGTTTCGGTGCGCAGCGGCGCCCGCGTCTCGATGCCGGGCATGATGGACACGATACTCAATCTCGGCCTGAACGATCGCACCGTCGACGGGCTCGCCGCGCTGACCGGCAACGAACGCTTCGCATGGGATGCCTACCGTCGCTTCATCATGATGTTTTCGACGGTCGTGCTCGGATTGGACAAAGACCTCTTCGAAGAGCAGATCGCGCAGCGCAAGCGCGAACTTGGCGTTCAGAGTGATCCGGAACTCGATGCCGCGTCTTGGCGAATGCTCGTAGGTTCGTTCCGGGACATCGTGCGCGCGCATAGCGGCCGCGAATTTCCGCAAGACGTAACGCAGCAACTGACCCTCGCGATCCAATCGGTGTTCGATTCGTGGAATTCGAAGCGCGCGATCGACTATCGCCGCTTCAATAAGATTTCCGACGATTGGGGTACTGCGGTCAGCGTGGTGCAGATGGTGTTCGGGAATATGGGCGACGATTCGGGCACGGGCGTAGCCTTTACCCGCGATCCGAACACGGGCGAGAAATTGCTCTTCGGCGAATATCTCACCAACGCGCAGGGTGAAGACGTCGTCGCCGGCATTCGCACGCCCGAAAAAATTTCCGACCTTCGCCGGACGCAGCCGGAAATCTACAAGCAGTTTCAGGACATCGCCGCGAGGCTGGAATCGCACTACAAAGAGATGCAGGACCTCGAGTTTACCGTCGAGCGCGGGAAACTCTTCATGTTGCAGAACCGCACTGCCAAGCGCAGTGCCGAAGCCGCGGTCAAAATTGCGCTCGACATGGTCGATGAGAAGCTGATCGACAAGCGAACCGCGGTTGGCCGCGTGCGAGCAGAATCGCTCGATCAACTCTTTCACGCGCGCATCGATAAAAATCAGCACTTCGATCTTGCATGCAAAGGACTCAATGCGTCGCCCGGCGCCGCTGCCGGTCAGGTCGTATTCACGGCCGATGACGCGGTAACGTGGAAAGAGCAAGGCAAAGACACGATTCTCGTCCGAGTTGAAACCACGCCCGACGACGTGCACGGCATGATCGCGGCCCGTGGAGTGCTCACGGCTAAGGGAGGCGCGACGTCGCACGCCGCGGTGGTTGCGCGCGGCATGGGTAAGCCGTGCGTCGCGGGTTGCGAAGCGCTCGAGATCGACCGGCGGAACAAAATCCTGAAGATTGGCGACGCGAGTTTGCGCGAGGGCGATTGGATTACGATCGACGGTACGACCGGCAACGTCGTTATTGGGAAGCTCGAACTCATCGCGGCGCCCTCGAAATTGCCGGATTGGCTCGCGACATTTTTATCGTGGGCGGATGACGTTCGGCGGATGGAAGTCTGGGCGAACGCCGATACACCCGAAGACGCGCGCAAGGCGCGCGAACTTGGCGCGCAAGGCATTGGACTTTGCCGGACCGAGCATATGTTCATGCAGCAAGACCGCTTGCCGATCGTGCAGCGCATGATTCTTGCAAATACGAAAGATGCGCGCGCCGACGCGCTAAAGAAGTTGCTTCCATTTCAACGCGAGGATTTCGTCGGTATTCTCGAAGCGATGGCCGGCTGTCCGGTCACGATTCGCTTGCTGGACCCGCCTCTCCACGAGTTCTTGCCGTCGCTCGAGGTGTTGCTCGTCGAGACGACCGAGTTGCGCCTCAACAGGGGGGTCGAGTCGGCGGAATACCTGGAGAAGGCCGCGGTACTCAAACGCGTGCAGCAGCTCCACGAACAAAACCCGATGCTCGGACTGCGCGTCTGCCGCCTCGGTATCGTCTATCCGGAGATCTATGCGATGCAGGTGCGCGCCATCTTCGAAGCCGCTGTCGCACTAAAGCGCCGCGGCGTGGACGCGCGCCCGGAGGTCATGATCCCGGGTGTAGGGACGAAAGAGGAAATGCGCACGACGTACGACGCGGCGAAGAAAATTGCGGACGAGGTTCTCGCACAGGCAAATATTTCGCTCGGGTATACGATCGGAACCATGATCGAATTGCCGCGTGCCTGCGTCGTGGCCGACGACCTCGCATTAATCGCCGAGTTCTTTTCTTTCGGAACGAACGACCTCACGCAGACGACGTATGGATATAGTCGCGACGATGCGGAGGCGGCTTTCATCCCGCAATACCTTGAGCAGAAGATCCTCAAGGACGATCCGTTTCAGGTGCTGGATCGACGCGGTGTCGGTTCGCTCATGCGGGAAGCCGTGCGCCTTGGGCGCGAGTCTCGCGCCGACTTAAAAATCGGCATTTGCGGAGAACACGGCGGTGAACCCTCGAGCGTCGCCTTCTGCGACAGCCTCAATCTCGACTACGTTTCGTGCTCGCCGTATCGCGTTCCGATCGCGCGCCTCGCTGCGGCGCAGTCCACGCTTGGGACGTTGAAGTAGCCTACGCCCGCTGCGGGCGATCTCTAACATAGCCTTCATCTAGCCGGGGAACCCGTCTTGCATACTAGGCGTTGACCCGTCGTAGAGGTTTTTTACTTCACCGGATATTTCTCGGAGGACACGACTCAATGAACCGTACTCATCCTATTATCACTTCCGCTCTCGTCGCCACGCTTGCCGTAAGCTTTTCCGGCATCGCGTCGGCGCAGGTAGCGCAGCCGGTAGCGCCGATGGCGCAGCCGACGCATCTACGCGGCGATTGCCAGAGCGGCCACAATCTCGCACACGTTCACCGTCGCTTAGACGGCACGATCGACCAATTGCAACACGATCAGCACGACTACCAGGGCCATCGCGTGAAGGCGATCAGCGACCTTCAGGCCGCGCGCACCGAAATTATAGCGGGCGAGCAATCTGCGGAAAACACGCAGGGCGATTCGGGCTCGTGCTTCAAGACGCACGGACCAACCGGCGGCGGCGATCAAAACTGGGGCAAGCGTCCGCAGGGATGGAGCAATTCGAACCTGATGAACGCGCGCCATTCGGTTCAACGCATGGTGGAAGAACTCAAGAGCGATCAACGTGACTACGGCGGCCATCGCGTTGCGGCGATCTCCGACATGGAGCGCGCCCGCGCCGAACTCGACGCCGCGCACGACGACGGCTCGGTAGCGAAGCCCCAGTAAAGCTACGAGAGCGAGCGTATAATCTCGGCGCAAACTCTTCGCGCTTCGCGCGCATCGGCGCGATCGCGCCGCACGAAGAGTTTGCGCCAATACGATTTCCCCGAGAGCTTCTTGATTAAATCCGATGCGTCGCGCGCGTCAACGATGCCGGACGGTGTACCGACCCACACCGTCCGGCTTTTGTTTTCGATTCCGAGCGGAAGACGGTGCAACACCTGCGACTGCTCGTCTGCCCACACCGCGTCTTCACCGAAGCGTTCGCGCAGCGCCGACTCGCAGGCCTCGTAAGCGCGCAGATCCAGCTCCGCGTTAAACTCGGCTGCAAGAGCGTAGATGCGGATACGTTCGCGTAGCGCGCGCGCGGCCTCGCTGTGCTTATCGCGCAATTCGTTGAGAACGCGGAAATCGTCCCATCGTAAGAATTCGTCAACCGGGTCGAGCAGGGCGGGGTTCGGCCACAGCTCGCGCAAGACGTCCTGAAGAATGCGCTCAAAAAGCCGCGTCGTGTGATGGAAATACACCGAAGCAAACATCATGTATCGGGCGACGACGAACGATTCGAGCGCGACGACTCCGCGCGAGTCGATTCCGAGAACGGCTTGCCCGTCGCGCTCGAAGAGGCGCATCGACGCCACGAGTTGATCGGCATCATAGCGGCCGCTCGCAACGCCCGTAAAATACGCGTCGCGCTGCAAGTAGTCCATGCGGTCCGCATCGAGATTCGGACCGCTCACTAACTCGCGCAGCGCCGGATACGGGCTTGAGGGCTCTCCAAGAATCAGCCCGAGCACGTCCTCGGGCTCGACTTCGAGCGCTGCGATACCGGCCCGCAGGTCGCTAAGCGCGAGCAACTCGACCGTGCGCGTTTCGTGGGGTATTCCAAGCACGGCTTCGCAGGCGTGGCTAAAGGGGCCGTGGCCGATGTCGTGCAGCAGCAGAGCTGCCCGGACCAGCCTGCGTTGGTGGTGCAAATCGGCATCGTTTTCAAACCGGTCGCGATTATGACGCACGACCTCATCGAACGCGCGGGTTCCCATAGCAAGGGCGCCGATCGCGTGGGTAAAGCGCGAATGCTCCGCCGAGGGAAACGCAAAATATGCGAGCCCCAACTGGCGTAGCCGCCGAAGGCGCTGCATCACGGGCAAGTCCAAAAGGCGCGCTTCCGCGTTGCTCAATTCGATGAAATGATGAACCGGATCGAAAATCCTCTTCATGCTACGGTCGGTTCTCCGGCCGGTCGTGGCCGGACCTCGAACAAACGGAAAATCATCATCCGCTCCGAACGTATGAGTACATCCCCATGGCGCGTTTTGACCAAGCAGTGATTCGGGAGCTACACTCCCGAATCGATATCGGTACCTTCATCGGCCAGTACGTCGCTCTCAAGCAGCGCGGCAACGATTTGGTCGGCTTATGTCCGTTCCATGCTGAAAAAACGCCTTCGCTCCACGTGCATCCCGACCGCAGCTACTTCATGTGCTTCGGTTGCGGAGCAGCAGGCGATGTGATCGCCTTCGTGCAGAAACTCGAAAACGTTCCATTCCCCGACGCCGTCCGCATTTTAGCTTCGAAAGCGGGCGT
>JBDTFK010000118.1:0-3637 GCA_039937995.1 Vulcanimicrobiaceae bacterium
GGGAGATGTGCGCGGGGTCGAGACCGACAACGTCGCGCCAAATCGCCTCGGCGTCGTCGTCGCCCGTATGCACGGTAACGTAGATGCGCGCCGGGTCGAGCTTGAGTACCTTCGTGGAAAACTCCCAGGCCCACGCAATCGCTTCGCGCTTGTAGTAGTCGCCGAAGCTAAAGTTCCCGAGCATCTCGAGAAACGTTCCGTGGCGGCCCGTCCTCCCAACGTTCTCGATGTCGCTCTTGGCGCCGGCGACCCGCAGACAGCGCTGAACGGTCACTGCGCGCGGCGCTTGGGGCGGTTCGTCACCCAGAAATACCGGCACGAACTGCTCCATACCGGCGATTGTGAAGAGCGTCGTGCTCATCGCATCCGGAATGAGGCTTGCTGAGGGAAGTAGCTTATGCCCCTTGGAGACGAAGAAATCGACCCAAGCCCGGCGGAGTTCTTGGCTTTTCATAGGCTTCAACGGGTGATGATAGCAGACCGGACGCCCGCCTTCCTACACCATTTCGCGCCGTTTATTCCTTGAGGACCCCGCGGAGCTTCTCGAGCGCCTTGGCTTGCAGGCGCGAAACGTGCATCTGGGAGACGTTGAGGCGGCGCGCGATCTCGGTTTGCGAAATCGACTCGTAAAACCGCAGGTAAATGATGATTCGCTCGCGTCCCGTGAGCACGTGGAAAGCTCGCTCCAAATTTGCGCGGTCCTCGAGCATTTCGAGGCCCGAATCGGTGATGCCGACGGTGTCCGCGAGCGTTTGCGATTTCTTCTCGCCTTCGCTCGAAACTTCGGAATCGAGCGAAAGCAGATTGTAGGCCTGACCGAGTTCTTGTGCTTCGAGGATCTCTTCTTCCGTGGCGTTTAGCCGTTCGGCGAGCTCCGGGACCGTCGGACCGCGGCCGAGTTCGACCGACATTTTCTCGTTCGCGCGGTTGACGGCCAGATTCAATTCTTGCAAGCGGCGGGGTACTTTAACGGCCCAACCCTTGTCGCGAAAGTACCGCTTGATTTCTCCGACGATCGTCGGAGTGGCGTAGGTCGTAAATTCGACTCCGCGCTCGAGTTCGAAACGATCGATCGCCTTGAGCAGACCAACCGTTCCAACCTGGATGAGGTCGTCGAGCGGCTCGCCGCGGTTTGCGAATTTGAGCGCGAGAAACCGGACAAGATTCAAATGCGCGACAACGAGATCGTTTCGCATCTGTTCGTGATCGGCGTCGTGAACGTCGGGGTTCTCGGCGTGGCGCGCGCGCGCCACCGCAAATCGCCCAAAGAGCTCACGCGTCCGCTCCCGCTCGGAGCGAACGTCAATCTCCCGTTCTTGCACGATTAGCTCGGCAGTCGTTTCAACATGACGAGGTGTGTCCCGTTCTCGGGATGGACGTCGTACGTGACGTCGTCCATCAGCGACCGGATAAGAAACACCCCCAAACCTCCGACGCGCTCGTCTTCCAAGCTACGCGAACGTATCGTTTCGGGCCGTGTTCCGCGTCCGTAGTCACGCACGTTGATTCGCAAGCCTTCGGCCAGTGCTTCGCATTTAATTTCGATGTGGGAGCTACCGCGTGCGTGTTGTATTGCATTCGTGCATGCCTCGGCCACGGCAAGCTTGATATCTTCGATCTCATCGATCGAAAAATGCAACCGGCTTGCGACCGCCGCAACCGAAAGCCGCGCGAGCGCCACCCACTCGGCTTTACACGGAATTCGCAACTCGACGACGTCGCGCTCTTCGTCGACGTTGGGAACCGGCTCGTTCACACGAGTGCTTTCATGGCGGCGTCTTCGCTCTCGAAGATTCCGAAGATTTTTACCAGGCCCGTGATATCGAAAATCTTTTTTATCTGCGGGTTGGTGCAAACCAGATTCACCGAACCACCGTGTTCGCGAACTCGCTTCAAGCCCCCGATCAACACGCCGAGACCCGTCGAATCGATATAACGCACCTTTTCGAGATTGATAACGAGGTGATAGACACCGCGGTCGATCAGCTCGCCGATGGCGTCTTTTACTTTGGGTGACGTATAGACATCGATTTCGCCACCGAGGTCTACGATGTAACAGTCGCCTTGCGCCTCGCGCACGCTCACCTTGATATCCAAGAAACTATCTCTCCTATGCGTCAGCTTTTTGCCGTAGCTCTTCGCGCGCCCGGTCGGCTTGTTGCGCGCCTTCATCGACTGCCGAATCGACGTTCGATCTTGCGTTCTCCACGACTTGGCGTCCGCGTTCGTAGAGGTCGGCCGCACTACCCTGCCATTGCGACGTCGCGTCGTTTACGCGACCGCGCAAGTCGCCCGAGGCATCGACAGCGAAGTTGCCGGCCTCACGAGCCTTTCCAACCAAAAGATCGCGCGTTTCTTCTTGCGTAAGAAGCACCGCGACAGCACCACCGACGATGGCACCGAGTAGAAACCCGGCGAAGAATCCACCGCCGCGATTCTCGTTATCTGAATCCATACCTTATTCTCTCCTACGAGCCGTCTGTTGAATTTCTTCCCGTGACGAGGCGCCGCAAACCGGCGCTCACGCCCGTAATTGTGGCGCCGACATTTACGATCGCCGGCGAAAGCGCGTCCTTTAGTAATGATGCCGTCTGCGAGACCGATCCCGCAACGCCTTCTAACGATTTCACGACGCCCGAGAGCCGCGCGAGTGTTTGATCCGCCGTGTCCGCGATGCCTCCGACGTGCTCGAGGGCCGTGCCGACCGGCTTCCCGAGATTGCCGATCTGCGCGTCAACCTCGTTCAACGTACCGTTGAGGCGGCCGAGAGTCTTGGCGAGTGCCAACATGGCAACGAACACCCCGACCCCCATCAAAAGAACGCCTACGCCGACGCCGACGTCCAGCACGATCGACCAATCAGTCCCGGTCAAGATTCTACCCTTTCTCAGGTGCGCGCCATCCGAGCGCCTACTGTATTCCCTCTCAGACCGGCAATCACACGGGTAACGAGGGCGAGGACGAATTCAATTTCATCTTCCGTCGTTGCGGCGCCGAGGGAGAATCGGATCACCCCTTCGTGCCACCGCGGCTCGATACCAAGCGCGGCGATGACGTGGCTTGGTTCCGTCGCCCCCGAGGTACACGCGCTTCCGGCAGAGACGGCAACTCCCTCGAGATCCAGCCGCATCAAGACCGATTCGGAGTCAACGCCTGCGAACGACACATTGCAGCTATTCGGCAAGCGGGGCGCACCCGCCCCATTGATCCGCACATCTGCAATGCGTTCCAGGAGGCCGTTCTCCAGGCGCTCGCGCAGGGCGGAAACGCGCGAGGCTCTCGCAGGGCGCTCCGTAACCGCGCGGTCCAGGGCAGCCGCGAAACCGACGATCCCGGCGAGGTTCTCCGTGCCCGACCTACGCCCGAATTCTTGTCCACCGCCCTGGATCATTGCGGGCAACGCGACGTCCGAGCGGGCGTAGAGCATGCCGACGCCCTTGGGTCCATAAAATTTGTGTGCCGAGAGCGAAAGCAGGTCGACCCCCAACTCCGGCACGTTTACGGGAAGCCATCCGGGCGCTTGCACGGCGTCGGTATGGAAGAGCACCCGGTGGCGGTGGGCTATTTCCGCGAGTTCCGACACGGGTTGCACCACCCCGATTTCGTTATTCGCGTACATGACCGATGCGAGGATCGT
>JBDTFK010000119.1:0-6306 GCA_039937995.1 Vulcanimicrobiaceae bacterium
CGCAAAGGGGTCGTCCGCGATCCCGAGGTTCATCGCGCGGTTCTTCGCGAGGTGCGCGACGCCGCGTCGCACTTTGGTTTGTACGCCGTCAACCTCGTCGCGTCTCCGCTCCTCGGGCCCGCTGGGAACCGGGAATTCCTGATGGAGCTCCGCTTTGAAGGCGCCGCAATCGACGACGCACGAATCTGCGAGGTCGTCGGCGAAGGTATCGAAACATGACCAAGCTTGTCCTCGAGCGCAAGTTGATTACGCTCTACGTCGACGTTGCGCGCGAAAGCGCCCGCGAACTGGCGCGTGAAATTGCGGCGTCCTTCACGGCGCGCGGCTACCGGGTTGCAGCCTGGAAGGGCCAAAGCGATGCCTTGCTTTTTTCGGACGACGGGACCCGCCCCGAAGATGCCGCGCTCTTTATTACCGTCGGCGGCGACGGCACGCTGCTGCGCGCCGCGCGCGTTGCCACCGAAACCGGTGCCCCCCTACTCGGCGTCAATACCGGCCGTTTAGGCTTTCTCACCGAACTCGACGCCGGAGATCCGCGCATTCTTCAACTGCCCGAACTGATCGAATCGGGGCTGGTCATCGAAGAGCGCCTCGCACTCGAGGCTGAGTACGGCGGGCGCACGTTTTTTGCGCTAAACGACGTCGTCGTGCGCAAAGGCGATGTGTCGCGCATCGTGCCTTTTCGTTTGCAACTCAACAACGAACATATCGCCGATATTCCGGCCGACGGCATTTGCGTAGCGACGCCGACGGGCTCCACGGCGTATTTTCTCTCGGCCGGCGGGTCGATCATTTCCCCGCGCGTCGATGCGTTCGGGATCGTCCCGCTCCTACCGCACACGCTTTTTTCGCGCCCCCTCATCGTACCGGCAAGTTCGAAAATCGAAATTCGTTGCGATTCCGAAGCGGCCCGCGCGCATTTGGAATGCGACGGCGAAGTGCTCACCGACATCGCGCCCGATTCGAGCGTTTCCATTCGGCGGTGTCCAAAAACGGTGCGGTTTGCCCGTCTCGAATCGCTTCGATTTTTCGAACGCCTCGAACAAAAGATGCGTTGGGGTGTTTCCATCAAGGCTACCTCGCGTTAACGCTTTGCGGATAGCACGATGCTGCGACGCTTAGAGATTGAGAACTACGGCCTGATCGACCGGGCCGACATCATATTTTCCGAAGCCGCGACGATCTTCACGGGCGAAACCGGCTCGGGCAAGACGATGATTATCGGCGCGCTCGCCTTCGCGCTGGGCGCGCGGGCCAACGCCGACGTCGTGCGACGGGGGGCGGCTAGAGCCGTCGTTACGCTTGCATTCGACCCCGAACCGGCCCTCGCCGCGTCCTTCGCACAAATGGGATTCGACGTTGACGCTGGAGAGGAAGCGACGATCGTGCGCGAGATGACCGATGCGGGGAAATCGAGCGTTCGGCTTAACGGACGCGCTTCGACTGCGTCATCCGTGCGGGCCGTCTCGCAAAACATTCTGGAGATTGTCGGCCAACACGAGGCACAGCATTTGCTGGTGCCTGGATACCATCTCGAACTGCTCGACCGCTTTGCCGGCGTCGCTGCCGTCGGCGCGCTGGCTACTGTCGCGGAGGCGCACGGCACACTCGCGAGCCGCTTGCGCGAGCACGGCGCGTTGCAAGGCGACGAACGCGAAGCCCAAAGAGGTTACGACGATGCCCGCTACGCGCTCGACGAGATCGAGGACGCTCGTCCCGAACCCGACGAAGACATCCGCTTGACGGAGCGGAGTCGCTTTCTCAACAACATCGAGCGAATTGCGACCGCATTGCGCGCAGCGCACGAGGCGCTCGCCGGCGACGAGGCGTCTGCAACGGAGGCGTTCGGGACTGCAACCGCAGCGCTGCGCGGCATTGCCGAAATCGGTACCGACTTATCCGATATGGCGGCGGTTGCCGGCCTTCTCCAAAGCGAAGCCACGGAACTGGCCGTCCGCATCTCGCGCGAACTCGATGCAACCCAATCCGACCCCGCCGAACTCGAAGCGATTAACGCACGTCTCAACGTGCTGGACCGGCTCAAAGGCAAATACGGAGGCTCGCTTGCATCGGTTCTTGCGCGGGCCGAGCGGGCGCGCGTGACCGTCTCCGAATTCGAACGTCGCGACGAGCTCGTCGCCGAATCGCTTGCAGCGGTGGTACGGGCGCGAACGCAACTCGAGCGCGACGCGCGCGTGTTAACCGAAATTCGCGAGCAAGCGGCTAGGAGGCTTATCGGTTGCGTCGCCGATGAGTTTCGAGAACTCGCGCTCAGCTCGGCGCGGTTCGACGTTGCGTTTCCTCCGCTCAATCCCGTCGGACCCGCCGGCGCCGAATCCGTGGAATTTTCGTTTGCCGCAAACGTGGGCGAACCGGTGCGCCCGCTGGCGCGAGTCGCGTCGGGGGGCGAACTCTCGCGCGTTCTGCTCGCTCTTGTCGTCGTGCTCGCCGGAGCGCGCGAGCAAACGGCGCTGATCTTCGATGAAATTGACGCGGGAATCGGCGGCACGACTGCGACTGCCGTCGGCGCGCGCGTCGGTCGTCTCGCTCGCGCGGGGCAAGTTGTGTGCGTTACGCATCTGGCGCAACTCGCCACCTGGGCGGACCGCCACTACGTCCTTGAAAAGCGCGAGTCGAGGGGTTCGACGACGATTTCCGTGCGGGAAATCTCCGGCGGCGAACGACGGAGCGCGGAACTCGCGCGAATGCTTTCGGGCGAAACGCACGAAGTGGCGCTCGCACACGCGCGCGCGTTGCTTCGCGACGCCGCGCGGGTGGAGCCGTAGTCGCGTGACGGGACTGCGGATTCCACGCGACGCCGATTCCGCCACGATAAAAATCGGCGGCAAGAGCGTTGCCGTAACGAACTTACGCAAAGTATTTTTCCCTCAAACCGGTGCCGTAAAAGCCGATCTTCTCCAGTACTACGCCGACGTTGCGCCGTATCTTTTGCCGCACATCGAAGCGCGCGCGATGGTGATGAAGCGCTACCCTCACGGCGCAAGCGGTGAGTTCTTTTTTATGAAACGTACGCCGTCGCCGCACCCGGAGTGGCTCCAAACGTGCCGCATCGAACACCGCTCCGGGAACACGATCGATTTTCCAATGGCAAACGACCTGGCGTCGTTGCTGTGGATCGTAAATTTAGGATGCATCGACCTCAATCAGTGGTACGCAACGTGCGACGATATCGACCGCCCCGACTACGTGCACTTCGATCTCGATCCGGGCGACGCGCCTTTCGAACGGGTGCGCGACGTGGCGCTCTTCGTGCGAGACGGTTTGGCGGGCGTGGGCATGACGAGTTACGCCAAAACCTCGGGTTCGAAAGGCATTCACGTCTACGTCCCAATCGTCCGCGGACCGCTGCAAAAAGAAGTGTGGACCTTTGCAAAAGCTTTCGCGCAGGCCGTCGCGCGTCACGATCCGGATTTTGTAACGACGGAATACACGCGGGGAAAGCGCCCGCCTGGGCGCGTTCTCGTCGATTACAATCAGAATCGCTGGGGGAGCACCCTGGCGAGCGTCTATTCGGTGCGCCCGACGCCGCGCGCGAGCGTATCGGCTCCCGTAACGTGGGACGAGATCGAGCGCGGTATCGAGATCGACGACTTCCGGATCGACAATATGATCGAGCGAATCGCCAAGGCCGGAGATTTGTGGAGCCCGCTTTCCGCCGCGCGCGGGCGGTTCGACCTTCGCCCGCTGATTCCGGAAAAATGATCGCCGAATGGTACGACCTATCGCCTTGTTGCTTTACGGAAACAAGCGCCCGTCTTCCATAGGCGGGCATCGGCTTGGTACACTAATCTCACAATGCTACGGCTTGGGTATTGCGATCGAAAAATCAAATCCGCATTGCCGATCGTGGGACCGCGCGATCGTGGTTGCCGCTAGATGCCGCTGCCGATCGCGCTGCCGTATCCGCCGATGGAGTGCTCGCAAAACGAGCGGATTCCGGATGGGCCGCAATGGCAGTACGAGCCGAAGTGGGACGGCTTCCGCTGTCTTGCGTTCCGGGACGGCGACGAAATCTATCTGCAATCGAAATCAGCGCAACCGCTCGCGCGCTATTTTCCCGAAATCGTCGAACGCTTAAAGCTGCTCGAAGCGACGCAATTCGTAGTCGACGGCGAATTGATGGTCGAGATCGACGGCGATCTCGATTTCGACGCACTTCTTTTACGAATCCACCCGGCGGAAAGCCGAGTCGTAAAGCTTGCGAACGACACGCCTGCCACGTTTGTGGTTTTTGATATTCTCGTCAACGATGCCGGAGAAGACGTAACCGGGGTGCCGTTGCGAGAGCGGCGCCTCATTCTCGAGAAATTCGCAAGCGCATATTTCGCTGAAGGCATCAGGCTCTCGCCGGCAAGTTCGCAACGAAGTGTCGTCGACGAGTGGTATTCTCAGGTCGGCAACGCACTTGACGGGGTGGTGGCGAAACGCATCGACTTACCGTACGCCTCGGGGACGCGAAGCGCGGCCGTAAAAATAAAGCACTTGCGCACGGCCGATTGTGTGATCGGCGGATACCGCTTAAACAAGGATAAGAGCGGGGTCGGCTCTCTCTTGCTCGGGCTCTACGACGAGAAAGGGAAACTCCAACACGTTGGCTTTACTTCGGGCTTTACGACGCGCGAGCGAAGCCCATTGCTCAAACGTTTGCGGGAAATCGAGAAACCGCCCGGGTTTACCGGCCGCGCCCCGGGCGGACCGAGCCGCTGGAAATCAACCGAAGAACCGTGGTTCCCGCTCGCGCCGAAACTCGTCGTCGAAGTGCAATTCGATCACGTATCCGCGAATCGTTTTCGCCACGGTACGCGACTCATGCGCTGGCGAACCGACAAGGTTCCACGCCAATGCAAAATGGACCAAATTCACATCGCCGAAGCCGCCTCCCCCCTAGCACTCCTAACCCCCACCCCCGAACCCTCGCACACATAAAAACCCGACGAAGACGCAAGGAGGCGTTGGTTTCGCCCAACGATGGCCGAAGGCCGAGAGCCGAAGTGAAGCGCCGTAAGAAGTGCTGGTTTCGTCCAGTCGAGGCGCCGAGGGCCGAAGTGTGCGAACGCACATGAGGCCCTCGGCAACGAAGATCTGGGCGAAACCAGCACTTCTTACGGGATTTCGTGGATTTTTAGGAGGTTAGTCCCACCAGCGCCGACGGGCATGCCTGTTGTAAAGGCAATCAGGTCGCCTTCGCGTACGAGGCCGCCTTGTATCATGCGCTGTTCGGTCATGTAGAGCAGCACGTCGATCGACGAGTAACGGTCGATCAGGAGCGATTCCGTTCCCCAGACGAGCGCTAGTCGGCGGGCGACGTCGTCGTTCGGCGTAAGCACGATGATGCGTGCTCGCGGGCGGAAAGCCGCGATATGATGCGCGGTGTTTCCGGTGGTCGTGCCCGTGACGATAAAGGGAATCGACAGTTCGTCGCTCGCGCGCGTTGCCGCTTCGGCAATCGAGGTTGCTACCGTTGGGCTCACCCCGTCAAGACGCCGGTCGCGGAGCATCGCGTGCGGGTAACTCTTTTCGATTTCTCGCGCAATTTCGGCCATCGTGCGTACGGCTTCGGTGGGGTATTGCCCGCGGGCGCTCTCTCCCGAGAGCATCACGGCGTCGGTTCCATCGAGTATCGCATTTGCGACGTCGGTGACTTCCGCACGCGTGGGTCGCGAGCTAAACGTCATCGATTCGAGCATTTGCGTTGCGGTAACGACCGGCTTGCTTGCGCGATTGCATTTAGCGATAATCGTTTTTTGCACGAGCGGTACTTGCTCGATCGGAATCTCGATGCCGAGATCGCCGCGCGCGACCATGATTCCGTCCGCGGCTTCGATG
Organism: Vulcanimicrobiaceae bacterium; assembly: GCA_039937995.1. Taxonomy (GTDB): domain Bacteria; phylum Vulcanimicrobiota; class Vulcanimicrobiia; order Vulcanimicrobiales; family Vulcanimicrobiaceae; genus JALYTY01. The sequence goes on from JBDTFK010000119.1 coordinate 5,848, forward strand.
ATGTTATCGAGATCCTCGAGCGCTTCGTGCTTTTCTATTTTTGCAAGCACCGGAACGTGTTTGCCGCGCTCGCTCATGAAGGCCTTGACGCGATTGATATCCTCGGCCGAACGCACGAACGACACCGCGACGTAGTCGACGCCGTGCTCGAGCCCGAAAGCCAGATATTCGAAATCGCGTTCGGTAACCGACGTGATATTGAGCGAGCCGTCCGGATAGTTGATGCCTTGCGTCGGGCGCAAGTCCCCACCGAACTCGACCGTCGTTTCGATATCGGTGGCCGTCGTTGATACGATGCGTAGCGTGATCGAGCCGTCTTGCAGATAGATCCGGTTACCGACCGATACGTCGTGCGGCAGATCTTTGTATCCGACGCTCACGCGTCGCGCGCTGCCCGCGACGTCGTCGGTCGTGAGCGTAAATGCATCGCCTCGCTGCAGCCGGACCGACTGCACGCCG
>JBDTFK010000120.1:0-6123 GCA_039937995.1 Vulcanimicrobiaceae bacterium
TTGCGCGCACGGTTGCCCGTCCAAAAGCGCGATCGCGCGCGACTCGTCGCTGGACTGCGCCGCGACCGGCGACGGAAGGGTGCCGCAAAGAAACGCAACGAGGCAGGCAATCGCGGCGAACGCGCGATGGTTTCGGAGTCGCAAACCCACGTTCTTAGTGTTCTTCCAACCAGAGCAAGACCAGGCCGGTGCCGCCCATGATGACGTTCGGGAGCCACGCGGCGACGAACGGGTTAATTTGCCCGTTACGCCCGAACGCGGCAGCAGCCGACGTCATTAGGTAATACACGAAGAATGCGATAATGGCCATCGCGATTCCAAGCGTGCGCCCGCGTTTTCCGAAACGAAGTGCAAGCGGAAAAGCCAGCAGCACACCGATGAAGCAAGCAAACGGCCATGCAAGTTTGTTTGCAAGGCTGATTTGTAGGCCACCGAGCGCGCTGCCGCCGATGCCTTGCGACTGGTCGGCTCGAACGGCGGCCGCGAGATTTTTGCTGGTCATCGTCCAAGGGTCGGAGTTGACGTTGCTCATGAATTGCGCGGCGGTTTCGGCAAGCGGTAACCCGATTTTAATCTCTTTCACATGCTGCTGGCTCGTCATATAGCCTTCGGCGTTGTAACGCGTATCGATCACATCACGTAGAACGAGCGCGCTTTCCGCAACGTTCGCGGTTTTGGCTTGAAGCGTTTCGGTCCACGGCCCGAAGCGCGCCGGCTTGAAAATTTGCACGCCTTGCATCGTCTTGCCGTCGGGTGCGACCTGCGTTACGTAGAACGTGTTTCCCGTATCGGGGTCCTTGCGGAAGAATTGCGGTTCGACCGGCAAAGCGTCGGTGTGATAGATAATTTGATAGAAGGTGCGCGTCGAAAGATCGACCGAAGCCGGCGCGACGAACTCGTTCATGCCGTAGGCGATGAGAAACATGAGGAACCCGAACGCGAGCGGCGTGACTGCAATGCGCCACACGGTGATCCCCGCAGTGCGCATTGCCGTTATCTCGTTGTCACCCATTACGCGTCCCATTGCGAGCAGCGCTGCGAACAGGCTTGCAAACGGAAACGCCATCGGAATCGCTTGCGGAATACGGAACACGACGAAACGCAACGCTAAAAAGAACGGCGCGTGCTGGTTGATGATGTAGTCCGCGGCCAAGAAGAAGATGTTGAGGCCCCAGAACAAGAGAAACGCCAAAAACGCGAAAAGAAAGGGCCCGATCATTTCGCGAACGAGGTACGTGTCAAGGATCGGAGGGCGCCATCCGGAGACCGATACGTGCGGAACCGGCTGACGTTCGCTGAGCGTCGCCATGGGTTTGAGCGCTACGCTAATAGCTCCGATACGCGGAGAGTACGCGTGCTACATAGGCGCGCGTTTCTGCGTACGGAGGGACTCCGTGATATTTATCTACCGCGCCCGGACCGGCGTTGTAAGCGGCGACCGTCAGGGTTATGTTGCCGTGATAACGGTCGAGCAGTTGTTTCAAATAACCCGCGCCGCAATGGACGTTTTCCGAAGGATCGAACGGGTTGAGGACGCCGCAACGGGCCGCAGTTCCGGGCATCAACTGCATGAGGCCTTGCGCTCCGGCAATGCTGACGGCCATGGGGTCTCCGGCGGATTCCGCCATAAGGACCGCCCGAACGAGGCCGGGAGGAATGCCGTTTGTCGTAGATGCGTCGGAGACTAACGATTGAATTTGCGCGGAATCGAGGGCGTGCGGCGCATAAGGCAAATACCCCGCGCCGCTACATCCGTAGAGCAGGCCCAGGAGACCGACGATCCCGAGCAGACGTGGCATCAGCACCTCAATGAAAAGAAAACGCATTCCTTAGCCCCCCGGTTCCTCGCGGGCCGGGGGCGTTCCCTCGGACGCCGTCCCGTATAGCTACATCTAATAATCGGTATCGGCGGGGATGTCGAGAGTATTATCTTCGAAAAATGCCGCCTGGCGCATGGCCTGTATGGGCTCAAAACGTTGGACCGGTTGGCTAAAATCGAAACAGTCTCGCAGGGCATCCGACCGATCGTCGGTCGTATGGAGCGAGGGCAGGCCGAACGCGAGCTCGGAAAGCTTCACCAAGCTGCCGAATTCGTGCTGGACGTGGGAGACGTAGTGCCTCTTCGCATACGGCGAAATGACGATCAGCGGCACCCGGAAGCCGAGCCCCATCCGGTCCAATTGCGGCGGTGAGACGTGGTCGTACCAGCCGCCCCAATCGTCCCAAATCACAAAAATTGCCGTGCTGCTCCACAGTGGGCCGGAGCCGACGGCATTGACGACCGACGTAACCCATTCGGGGCCGTAAATGCTCCTCACGGAGAGGTCGGTCGCCGAGGGCTTTTCGGGAAACGCATGGTCGGAATTTTGTGCGCTGGGCACGACCCACGTGATGTTCGGAAGGTTGCCCGACCTCGCGTCTTCGAGCACGCGCGTCTCGGGCGACACCACGTTCGCCCATTCCGGCGAGTAACGGATGTGGCGGATGGCGTCGAACGCGGACCAGATGTTCCCGAGGCTCTGGAGTCCCGGCGCGTAGTAGCGCCACGTAACGCCTTCACCGAGCGCGGTGTCGGCAAGGGTCGGGAAGTCCAGGCACGGCCAGGGCCCGGGTCTCTCGATGCCTTCTTCATCGATGACGCTCACGCGCGCGTCGCTCGGCGAATCGCATCCCCAGGCGAATTGTGTCGTCTCCAAATGGTTCGGATTGTTTGCGGTAAAGTCGGATTCGCCGGAAATAAGGTAGAGGTGCGCCGGGAACGTCGGCCCGGTATTGGATTGAAACATGCGGTCGGCAAATGTGTAGCGTTCGGCCATGTCCCAATAGGGTTCGATCTGATCGCGCGGCACATATGCGTACGGAAAGTCCGGATCTTGCCGCGGTAGCGTATCGACTTGATCCCAGCCGTCCATGCGCCCGCCGTCGTATTCGCGCAGCCACGCCTTATGCTGGTGATCGACATCAACTTGCGTGCCGAGATTGACCGCGTGCAACGTAACCGGACCACTATGGCTCATGCCCGTCGTTGCCGTGTCCGCGTTCGGGAACCCGTTGAAGAAATTGTCGACGCTGCGATTTTCCTGAATGATGATGACGACGTGTTTAATGTAGCGTCGCAAATTGTGCGCGTAGTCTTCCGCAGCCACAGCGCGCAGATTTATCGGCCGTGCCGAAGCCGGCAACCACCCGAAGCCGCACAGCAAGGCAGCGAATGTGCCGAAAAGGCCGAGAAAGCGCAGAGTAGCCATGAATGCGATGTTTCGCCTGAACGGCCGCCATACCCAGCGTCGTGGGTTCGAGATTCGCTGCGACGCGCGCCCCATACCCGGATGGGGTATATACGGTGAGCCGCAGAATAGTCGTGCGGTGGGCCATACTGTCATCGAAAAAGCAAGATTGCTAAATCGGACCAATCCGCGGTCAAGTGAGCGCATCGTTCGTGCCTAGCTAAAATAGGGCGCGTGGGTTTTGTCGCATCACGGTTTGCTGCTGGTGTTCGCCGTGATTGCGGTCGGCGTTCTCCACACGCTCGTCCCCGACCATTGGGCGCCGATTGCGCTTCTCGCGCGCCAGCGCGGCTGGAGCGCGATGCAAACGGCACGAGCGGCTTCTACGGCCGGGTTGGGGCACACGGTTTCGACGCTGGCTATCGGGCTAGTCGTATGGGTCGCCGGCGTCGGCTTCGCGATGCGCTTCGGACATTTCGTTTCGATCGCGGCGAGCCTTGCGCTTACGGGTTTCGGCCTGTGGATCGCGATCTCGTCTTGGCGGGAGATTCGTGCGATTCGCGAGCATCAGGGTCATCTACATCATGAACACCTCTCACCCGAACGCTCCCGCACCGCGCTTTTGCTGATTCTCGGATCGTCGCCCATGGTGGAAGGCATTCCGACTTTTTTCGCAGCTGCTAAATTCGGTGTGGGCCTCATCGCCGTGATGGCGTTCTTTTTCGCGCTCAGTACGATCGCGACGTATGTCGTACTCTGCACCTATTCTGCAGCCGCGCTCGGGCGCTTCTCGCTCGGCAAATTCGAGGAATACGGCGAGGTCGTGAGCGGGGCATTCATCGCCGGCGTCGGAATCGTATTCTTGCTATGGCCCATCGCATGAGTTTGAAGCGCCGCGCGTTTTCGTTTTTCGCCTGCTTGTTGCTAAGCATCGCGGCGTTCGGCGCCGTCGCGCTCGCCGACTCCGATGAAGCCGCGCGCACGAACGTAACGTCGCTTGGCCTTCAACCAATACGCGGCGCGGTTCCGGTCGCAACTCCGGCGGCGGGAGAATCCAAGCTGGTTCCTCGCGAGGACGGAACGATGGCCGCGATTCCCATACGCGCGGCTCGCACGAAAACGTTCCATATCGTCGAGCGCGCCGCGCCGTGGACGCTGCAAACCGGACTTACGGTCATGGCAAATACCTACAATGGTATCGTGCCGGGTCCGGTGCTCGAAGTAGCGCAGGGCGATCGGGTTGTCATCGACTACACGAACGATGGACCCGTCGCCGATACGATTCACTTGCACGGCATCCACGGCACCGCCGATTCGATGGACGGCGTCGGCGGAATTTCTCAACCGCTGGTCCTCCCCGGCGAGCACTTTGTGTATCGCTTCGTTGCAAACGAACCGGGAACGTTCATCTACCACACGCACGACAACGAGGCAATGCTCAATTCGGGTCTCTACGGTGTGATCGTCGTCGATCCGGCACACCCCTTAGCCGTCGAACGCAATCTCGCGCACGACTTTGTCGAGGTGATCTCGTCGTGGCAGATACAAAGCGGCGCTGAGAACCACTTCACCTTGAATGGGAAAGAATACCCCGATACTCAGGAGCTCAACGTACGGCAGGGCGAGCGCTTTCGCATCCGCTGGGTGAACATCTCCGGCGAGAACTTTCACACGATGCACACGCACGGTCACTACCAACAAGTGATCGCTCGCGACGCGCAGCCGCTGGAGGTGCGTGACATCGAAGATACGGTGCTGCTCGGGCCTGGGCAGCGCGCGGACGTCGTGATCAAAGCCGACGCGAAACCGGGGACGTGGCTGCTGCATTGCCACGTTTTGGATCACATCGAAGATGCAAACGGAATGCCGGCCGGGCTCGTTACCGCAATCCACTACATCGGCACGCCCGAACGGATGCGATCGATGTATGCGGCGATGATGCCCCTAATGAGCGGCAACGCGAAAAAACCGCTCGGTTTCGCGATGACGGTTCTTCTGAGTGCGATTGCCGGATTCACCATTTTCTTGGGGCTCCCGATCGCGCGGTCGCGGAAATTTTCGGTGCAAACCGTCGCGTTGCTCAATGCCGCGGCAATCGGAATTCTTCTTTACCTGGTAATCGAGATTGCGAGAAACGCAACTGCCCCCATCGCGCAGGGGGTAACCGACTGGCATGCGGGTGTCGCGACCTTTCCACTCGCGATGACGCTTGTGTTCGTTGCGGGGCTGCTCCTCGGGCTCGTCGGTCTCGGCAGTGCCGCAACGCACCTAACGAAACGCGTCGCGTCGCATGCCGAGAGCCCGATCGTCCTTGCGGCGGTCATCGCAGTCGGCATCGGCGCGCACAATTTTGCCGAAGGATTAGCGATCGGCGCATCCGCTGCGTCGGGTGCCACGGCAATCGCAATCGGATTGATCGTCGGTTTTGGATTGCACAATGCCACGGAAGGATTCGGCATTGCGGCTCCCCTTGTGGGGCGCTACGTTCCCTCGTGGATGCAGATCGGCGTGGCGGGGTTGATTGCCGGCGGCCCGACATTCCTTGGAACGATCGTCGGCTATCAGTTCTCGTCCCCGGTCGTCTCGGTGCTCTTCCTCGCAACGGCGATCGGTGCGTTAATCTTTGTCATCGGCGAGCTTTGGTCGGTGCTCAAACGGACGGGCCTTACCGCGCTTGTTACCGCGATGATGACCGTAGGCTTTCTCATCGCATTTGCAACCGAACTCATCGTAGACATCAACGGCGGCGGATAGGGAAAGGCGACGGCCCGCGAAAAGCAAAGCGTGGGCGCGTTCATACGATATTCAGAAGTTGTTGCTTGAATGACCTATGGTAAACCGTAGGCTTTGTATTTTCGCAATGCTGGGGATTGGTTTGCTGGGCATGACCGCGGAG
>JBDTFK010000121.1:0-5208 GCA_039937995.1 Vulcanimicrobiaceae bacterium
ACCCATAGCCCTTCAGGAGCAATCGATCTGGAGCCCACGCAGAAGCGAACCGTCGATCTAAGCAGTCTTTCGGATCCCGTCCGGCTCTTCGGACAGTACGACCAAAATCTCTCAGCGCTCGAGAGCCGCCTCGGCGTTAGCGTGCGCGCCGACGGAGCGCAGTTGCATCTGGCCGGCGCCGCTCCCGATCTGGATCGCGCGACCCATGCTTTGCAGCACATGCTCAGCGCCGCGGTCGGCGGCACGCAGATAACGCCCGATGACGTGGCTCTCGCCATTGCGGACGCGCGCGAAGATCGTGGCGGAAAATCAATTCCCGATACGTTGATCCGTACGAATCGCGGCAAGGAAATACGCCCAAAAACCGCGGGCCAGCGCGAATTCGTGCGATCGATTGAAGACAACACGCTAACGATTGGAATCGGCCCTGCGGGCACGGGGAAAACGTTTCTCGCGGTCGTTATGGCCGTTCGGGCGCTCAAGAATCGCGAAGTCTCGCGGCTCGTGCTTTCGCGCCCCGCCGTTGAAGCGGGAGAAAAACTCGGGTTTCTTCCCGGTGACTTGCGCGAGAAGGTCGATCCCTATTTGCGACCGCTCTACGATTCGCTTGAGGAATTGCTCGACGCGGCCGTGGTCGAAAAATACCTCGAACGCGGGACGATCGAAGTCGCGCCCCTTGCCTACATGCGCGGCCGCACGCTTTCCGAAGCATTCGTCATTCTCGATGAAGCGCAAAATGCCACATCGGATCAATTAAAAATGTTTCTCACGCGCTTGGGTTCCGGATCGAAAATGGTCGTCAACGGCGACGTGACGCAGATCGATCTTCCCGGCGGCGCGCGCAGCGGGCTGCTCGATGCGTCGCGCCGTTTAACCGACGTGGACGATATCGGCACCGTGCAGCTAACGGAAAGCGACGTCGTGCGCCACCCGCTCGTCGCGCGGATCATTCGGGCGTACGACGACTCTGCGCGAGCGTGATTCACTACCGAAACGACGTTCGGGGTAGCGGCGTTGACGCGCGTGCGCTCAAGCGCACGATGGAAACGTTGCTCGCGGCTCTCGGCGAAGGCGGTTCGGGAATATCGGTTACACTCGTGGACGACGCGGCGATCCGCGCGCTCAACCGCGACCATCGCGGCAAGGATGCGGCGACCGACGTGCTCTCTTTCCCCATGTTTGACGGCACGAGCGCCGATCCGCACATCGCCGAGCGGCTCCTCGGCGACATCGTGATTTCGATCGACACGGCGCGCCGCCAGGCGGCGGACTACGATGCTCCGCTGCAACGGGAGCTTTACCGTCTGCTGATCCACGGTTTGCTGCACGTCATGGGGCACGACCACATGAAACGCGAAGAACGAGCGGAGATGGAAGCGGAAGAACGCCGGTTGGCCGCCGCGATCCGGATGCCGTGGCCGTATGAACTTTAAGTTTTGGAAGTCGTTCAACCACGCATTCGAGGGCATAATGTACGCCGCGCGCACGCAGCCGAACATGCGCTCGCATTTGCTGATCGCACTCCTCGTTCTGCTTGCCTCGCTGTGGTTGAGACTCGACCGGTACTACGTCGTCGAACTCGTCATCATTATCGCCGTCGTGTTGAGTCTCGAACTACTCAATACGGCCGTGGAGGCGATCGTCGACCTCCTCACCGTCACGCATCATCCTCTTGCGAAGACTGCCAAGGACGCCGCGGCCGGAGCCGTCTTGGTCGCTTCCATCGCGGCCGCCCTTATCGGCTATCTCGTGTTTTACCAAGGCCTCATTAACGGCGGACAACGGGTGTTTGAAGCCGTCCAGGCGGTTCCGAGCAACGTCGCCTTCGTCATCCTGGCCATTGTGGCCATCCTGACCATCTTCGCGAAGGCCCGGGCCGGCCGGGGCTCGGCCTTACAGGGGGGGGCCATTTCCGGACACGCGGCGCTCGCTTTTGCGGCGGCCACGATCCTCGCATTCTTCTATCATAAGCCGCTTCCGGCGGTCCTTGCCTACTTCGTGGCCTTCCTCGTGGCGCAGAGCCGGGTGGAGGCGAAGTTCCACTCCGTGCGGGAGGTTGTCTTGGGGGGCGGCCTAGGAACGTTGGTCGCGCTGGCTATCTACCTCTTGGTCCGGCCCCACGTTGTGTTATAATGGCGCCGATTTGAATAGCGACCCATATCGAAGTCCTCGTCCCTCCCCGGCGGCCATGTGACGGCCCAGATGAACTGGCTCCAATTCGGCAGCCTCGTGCTGCTGGTGCTCCTCGCGGCGTTTTTCGCCGCGGCCGAGGCCGCCCTCATATCGATCTCGCGGATTCGCGCACATTCTATGGTTGACCGTAACGTGCCGGGCGCAAAAGACATCCTGCGGCTCGTGGACGACCGCAATCGCGTCCTCACGTCGATCCTCGCTGCAAATACGATCGTGCTGCTCGCGGCCGACTCGCTTGCGACCTATGAAGCGCTGCGGCTCGGGATCCCGAACGGCGCTGTCTGGTCGACACTCGTGATGACGTTCGTGCTCTTGCTCTTTGGTGAAATCATCCCGAAGACGGTTGTGACGAACGACGGCGAGACGTGGTCGCTGCGCCTCTCGAAGCCGATGCGCTGGATGGCGCGATTCTTGCGGCCCTTGGTGTGGCTTTTTCTCGCGCTAACCAACGTGCTCGTGAAGCCGCTCGGCATAAAGCACCCGCACCAGTTCGTGACGGAAGAAGACATTCGCGCTCTTGTGAACGTCGGTGCCGAACAACGCGTCATCGAAGAAGAAGAACGCGAGATGATCCATTCGGTCATCGAGTTCGGCGATACGATCGTACGCGAAGTGATGACCCCACGGCCCGAGATCGTGGCCGTGTCGATCGACGATTCGCCGCGACGCGCGCTCGACGTCGTTATTGCTGAGGGCTACTCCAAACTGCCCGTCTATCAAGAATCCAAAGACGACATCGTCGGCGTCGTTCACGATCGCGAGTTGCTCATTGCCCTTGCAAACGGCACGCTCGCGCACGCCGGTATTCGCACGCTTATGCGAGCCGTCAGTCACGTGCCGGAAACGAAGAAGATCGCGGAATTGCTCCGCGCGATGCAGCGAGATAAGTTTTCGATGGCCATCGTGATCGACGAGTACGGCGGCACCGCCGGCTTGGTTACGATGGAAGATTTGCTCGAAGAAATCGTCGGCGAGATTCGCGACGAGCACGACGCGGACGAGCAAGAGCCCTTTGCGTTTATTTCCGACGAAGAAGCGGTTGTCGATGCGGGCGTCAATATCGAAGACGTGAACGCCAAACTCGGCACCCATATTCCAACCGAGGATTTCGAAACGATCGGCGGCTACACCGTCGGCCTTTTCGGACGCCTGCCGGTTGAAGGCGAAGAGATCGAAGCGGGCTCGCACGTGCGCTTGCGCGTCGACCGCACGCGGGGGCGCCGCATTGTCGCCGTGCGCGTCTATACGAGCCGCAACGGACTCGCCCGCGAGAGTGAGGACGGCGAAGTCGATGAACCCGACGCCATCTCCTGACGCACTGCTCGACGCCGCACGCGAGGCGCGTGCGCGCGCATACGCTCCGTATTCGCAATTTCAGGTTGGCGCGGCGCTGGAAACGACCGATGGGCGTATCGTAACCGGAAGCAACGTGGAAAATGCAAGCTTCGGCTTATCGATTTGCGCGGAGCGCGCCGCAATCGTTGCTGCCGTCTCCGCGGGTTATCGCGAATTTCGCGCGATCGCAATTGCCGGCCCGGACGGCCGTCTCGCAAGCCCATGCGGTGCGTGCCGCCAGTTTATGGCGGAATTCAACCGCTCGATGCGGGTAACGTTCGCCACACCCGACGGCGCGGTCCGGACGACGGTTGCGGAATTGTTGCCGTATGCATTCGACTTTTCGTCCTAACGATCGCTTCGCGCGAAAACTCCGTTGACGCAAGAACGCTCGTATAAAACGCACGGCATCGTGCTTCGCGCGCGCCCGCTCGGCGAAGCCGACCGGATCGTAACGCTGTTTTCGACCGAGTGCGGTAAGCTCGATGCCGTGGCGAAAGGCGTGCGGCGCGCGAAGAGTCATTTCGCGGGGCGCTTGGAGTTCGGGAACGAGTGCGCGTTTACGATGCACCGCGGGCGCTCGCTCGACGTTATCGTGTCGGCCGAGATCATCCGCTCGCCGTGGGCGCAACTCGTCGAGCCCGAGCGCTTCGCCGTAGCTTCTCTCGTGGCGGAATTGGTCGATGCGTTTTCGGAGCCCGATCTCGCGCTTCCCGACGTGTATGCGCTGCTTGCGGGCGTGCTCGGCGCGATCGCCGCAAGTGATGCGCCGCGTGGTTTGATCCCGCGCTTTTCTTTGCGCTTGCTTTCAGCGCTCGGCCTCGAACCGCCGGCCGATACGTGCGTGCGCTGCGGTAAGCCGCTCGATCCCGCGCGAGCGTGGGTCGATGCCGCTGCGGGTGGATTCATCTGCGAGGCCTGTCGCGAGCGCTGGCGCGATATCCCGGAACTCGACGGCGCGGACCTCGCAAACGTAAAAGGCCTGAACGCCCCGCGCGGGAGTTCGCTTGCTACGGTGGCGGCGCGGCCGCGCATAGCGGCGGCCATCGATGCGATAATCGTCCACCACTTGGGACGTCTCCCGAAAGCGGGACTTACGCTCGTCGAGCCCTAACGCGGGCGTAACGCATGAGTATCATGGCCTTGGACGTGGGCAGTAAACGGATCGGAGTGGCGATCGCGGACCCCACGCGAAGTTTTGCATTGCCGGTCGGCACGATCGAGCGAAGCAACCTGCGCGCGGACCTCGCGAAGATCGAAGAGTACGTCGAGTCGTATGCCGTACGCGATCTCGTCGTCGGCGATCCCATTTCGCTCTCGGGCGAGCGTGGGCTTGCAGCGGAAAAGATGGACGCATTCGTCGAGCGGCTGCAGTCGGTTTTTTGCGGCACGATTCATCGCGTTGACGAGCGCCTGACGACCGCTCAGGTAACCAAAACGTTAATCGCCGCCGATGTCTCGCGCAAGCGCCGCAAGGGCGTCGTCGATAAAATGGCGGCGGCCTTGATCCTCGAGACGTATTTGGCGCGCAAGCGTAACCAGCAGTGAAGCAAGCGCTTTTTGCCGTGCTTGCGCTCGCCGTCGTTACCGTCGTTGCAGCGTGCGGTTTTTTTTGGAATGCCGCGTATCGCGATCGATCCAAGCCGGCCGTGCCGACCCGTGTCGTGGTCGAACGTGGCG
>JBDTFK010000122.1:0-5164 GCA_039937995.1 Vulcanimicrobiaceae bacterium
CTCCCGAACGATCCGTCTCGCAAGCGAACGTTGCCGAGAGTGAAGAACGGTTTCGTTCGCTCTTTGAATGCAATCCCGACGTCATCATGGTGTTTTCCGCGGAAGGCAAGGTTCTTGATGTCAACGCGGCCATAGAGCAATACGCTCCCGCGCGCCGTGAGAACATTATCGGAAGGCATTTCAGCGCGTTCATCGCACCCGGCGACGTCCCAAAGCACGAAATGTATTTTAAACGCGCGATGGATGGTGAGACGCTCTCCTACCGGGCGAGCGTGCTCGCGCCCGGCGGACGTTCTCTCGACGTTAGCATAACGACGGTGCCGATGCATCGAAACGGACGAATCAATGGTGCGTTTTCGATCATTCGCGACGAAACGGAACAGCACGTTGCCGAAGCGCGGATCGAAAGCCAAGAACGCAAACTCGCCGAGAGCGAAGCCCGGTTTCGCTCGCTCTTCGAACACAATCCTGATGGTGTTATTGCTGTCGCCGCCGACGGAACCATGACAGACGTCAACGAGGCTTGCCTGCGCCTCGGCGGCTTTCCGCGGCACGCGTTCATCGGGGAGTCGTTTCTCCGGTTCTTGCCGCCGCACGAAATGGATCGGGTCGGCGCGGGCTTCAAACGTGCCCTTGCCGGTGAATCGCTTGCCTTCACGATGGAATCCTTTCGCATCGACGGCACACCGTTAGAACTCAACGCAACGCTCATCCCTCAATACTCGGCGGGCAAGGTCGACGGCGTGTATACCGTGATTCAAGACATCACGGAACGTCGCGCGGCGGAACGCCATGCGGACATGCAGAGCGAACGCATTCGCAACCTCTATTATATTGCCGCCAGCGGCGATTATCCCGACGTGCGCATGCATGCGTCGCTCGAAATGGGATGCATGGCGTTCGGACTCACCTGCGGTGCCGTGATCGAAATGACCGACGGCACGCCGCGCGTCGATTCGATGTACGCAGATCCGGTTGCCGCGGGCGTTCCGGAGAGTGAGCTTAGCGCCGCTGCAGTCGACGCCATTTACAGCAAAACCGGAGCCGCCGCTCCGCGACCGTTTAAGAACGGCGTAGCGATGCGTCTCGATGTCGGTGGCGAGACCTACGGCGCGCTGGTCTTTGCAACCGCCGAGCCGGGTTCGTGGAGCTTTTCCTCGACCGACGCCGATCTGCTCGGGCTCATCGCCACGCTTACCGCCGGCACGATCGACCGCAGCCGTCAACGCACGCGCCTGCGTGCGATGGCGTACTACGACGCCCTTACCGGGTTACCGAATCGCGCATTCTTGAGCGAGAAACTTCGTGATGCCATTGAGGTGGCGCAATCGCGCCTCGGACGCGTTGCGTTGCTCTTCCTCGATCTCGACCGTTTTAAAGACGTGAACGATACGCTCGGACACGCGCGGGGCGACTGGTTACTTCAAATGGTCGCGCGCCGTCTGGTCACCGAGATCGGCGACAGCGGGACGATTGGCCGGATGGGAGGCGATGAGTTCGTTATTCTTCTCTCCGATTGCCGTGGGGCCGATCAAGTGCGCGACGTTGCCGAAAGCATCATCGCCGCAATCAGCGAGCCGTTCGCGCTCGATGAATACGAGCAGTTCATCTCAACGAGCGTCGGGATTTCCGTTTATCCCGAAGACGGCCGCGACGACCAAACGCTCATCAAGAACGCCGACATCGCGATGTATCGCGCCAAAGAGCGCGGCCGCAACGGGTATTACTTCTACAATCCGACGCTCGAAGCCCCGATTCATATGCGGCTGTCGCAAGAGAAGCTCTTGCGCCGCGCCCTCGAGCTCAACGAGTTCGTCGTCTTCTATCAACCCCAGATCGATCTACGTACGGGCATCGTCGTCAGCGTCGAGGCGCTCGTGCGCTGGAATCATCCCAAGAGCGGACTCATCCAGCCGTCGCATTTCATTCCCAGCGCGGAGATTTCGGGGCTGATCGTTCCGCTGGGCGACTGGGTTCTTGCTACCGCCGCAAAGCAAGTTCGTACGTGGCACAGCGAACTCGCTCCGCTGCGTCTAGCCGTCAATCTCTCGGGAAGACAATTCCATCAGCGCGATTTGCGCCGCCGCGTGCTGCAATCGCTCGAGGATGCCAATCTCGATCCGTCGTTTCTGGAAGTCGAAATAACCGAAACGGTGGCGATGTCGGATGCCGCCCAAACCGTCGGTATCGTTCGCGATCTGAAGGCTGCCGGGATTCGGACGGCGGTGGACGACTTTGGGACGGGGTATTCGTCGCTTGCGTATCTCCGGCGTTTCGCGCTCGACGTGCTCAAAATCGACGGATCCTTCGTCCGGGGAATCGGCCAGGAAAGGTACGACGAGACGATCGTAAAGATGGTTATCGGGATGGCGCACAGCCTCGGCCTTGAAGTCGTTGCCGAGGGGGTTGAGAGCGACGAGCAGCTTGCCTTCCTTACCGAGCACAAATGCGACCTCGTCCAAGGATACGCCATCGCCCGCCCACTCGCAGCCCGGGATTTCGAAAACTTTCTGCTCCGGCGTCGAGAAACGCCGGCGGCTTCGGGGTAATCCACTTCCATGATCGCTTCGACTGCGGTGGCGCTCGATCGCGACCGGCTGCTCGATTGGTATCGCCGGAACCGCGAACGTTCGGCCAAGATATTCGCCCTCATCAACGACGACGCATACGAAACGCGACCGATCGCGCTGCGGCACCCCTTTGTCTTCTACGAGGGACATCTTCCGGCGTTCAGTTTTCTCACGCTCAACGCGCGCGCGCTGCGGGAACCTTCGGTCGACGCCGAATTCGAGCATATCTTCGAACGCGGGATCGACCCCGGCTCCCCCGACGACGCGCAACGCCTTACGCGAGCGTCGTGGCCATCGCGCGAAGCCGTCGAACGCTTTGGCCGCGCATGCGACGAGCGGGTCGAAGCGGCGTTACGGCATGCGACGCTGGTCGATGCCGATGTTCCGCGGCTCGTTCGCGGGCAGGCCGTCTACACGATGCTCGAGCACGAGCACATGCATCACGAAACGCTTCTGTATATCGTTCACCAGCTCGACTATGCGAAAAAAGGACGGATCGCGCAGTCGCACCACGACCGCGCAATCGCACAAAATCAATTGCGCGCAATCGACGCGGGGATCGCGACGCTAGGCGCCGATCGCGATGAACTCCTCTTCGGGTGGGACAATGAGTTCGGACGCCACGAAGTCGGCGTACCGGCGTTTTCGATGCAGCAATTTCCCGTTACGAACGGCGACTGGCTTGCGTTTGTCGCACGTGGCGGGCCCGTTCCGCACTTTTGGCTGGAACGCGGCGGAGATTTTCTGCTGCGCGGCGTTTTCGAGGAACTGCCGCTTCCGCAATCGTGGCCCGTGTTTGTTACGCACGCGCAAGCGGCCGCGTATGCTGCCTGGGCCGGGATGCGCCTGCCCACGGAAGCCGAGTACGATCGCGCCGCTTACGGAACGCCCTCCGGGACGGATCGCCCGTATCCCTGGGGCGACGACGAACCGACGCCCCTGCGAGGCAATTTTGACTTCGCCCGCTTCGATGCCGAGCCGGTCGACGAACACGAAGCCGGTGCGAGCGCGTGGGGGATTTACGACCTGATCGGAAACGGCTGGGAGTGGACCTCGACGATCTTCGAGCCGTTCCCGGGCTTCGTGCCGATGGCGTCGTATCCGCCGTATTCATCGGATTTCTTTGACGGCCGGCACTACGTGATGAAGGGTGCATCGCCCGCGACCGCGCGCGAACTCATCCGCCGATCGTTCCGGAATTGGTTTTACGACGACTATCCCTACATGTACGCAAAGTTTCGTTGCGTCGCCGACTGACGCAGATAAGGAGCCCTTTCGTGAATCGGTCCGCGGCCGCTTTCTTGGTGGCGTCGTTCCTTGTGTGCGCATGCACCAAAGGCGGCGGCAACATCGCAACCGATCGATTGAGCATTGCGCTACCCATCAACCCGACGCAGCTCAACGGCATCCTTGCGCAGAATTCAAGCGAGAATTTTGTGGATGGATTGATTTACAGTTTGCTCGTCACCATCGACGAGAACGGCAATCAAGTACCGGACCTCGCGGAAGCTGTCCCCACCCAACGCAACGGCGGCATCAGTAAAAATGGATTGACCGTGACGTATCATTTGCGAAAAAACGTCAAATGGCACGACGGCGTCCCGTTCACGAGCAAGGACGTACAATTTACCTGGGCAGCAATTATGAACCCGCAGAACAACGTCATTTCACGCCACGGGTTCGATCAAGTCGCTTCCGTACAAACTCCCGACGATTTTACCGTCGTTTTTCATATGAAACGCGCGTTTCCGCCGATGACGAACATCGTGTTCGGCGAAGGCGACACCGTTTTGCGCATCCTTCCGCAGCATCTGCTTGCGAAGTATTCGAGTCTGAACCAGATCCCATTTAACTCCGCGCCGGTCGGAACCGGGCCGTATAAATTCGCCCGATGGGAGCGGGGCGCACAGATCGTGCTTGCCGCGAATGAGGAATACTTTAAGGGCGCACCCGCGATCAAGCAACTGAACCTCAAGATCGTACTCGACACCAATACCACGCAGTCGCAATTGCGCTCGCACGAAAGTCAATTAGGGATCGAAATAACCGCGCCGACCTACGCCCAACTCGCAAACGCCTCGGGTCTCACACGGCAACTGGTCCCAAGCCCGGCATACGAATCCGTGCTGTTGAATACCGCTAGGCCGCCGCTCGATGACGTCCGCGTGCGTCGTGCGATCGGTCTCGCCATCGACCGCCGGAGCCTAATCGAGACCGACACGCACGGAATCGGGACCCTAGCTGTGGCGGATCTATCGCCGTTTTACCGCTCGGCCTTCGATCCGGGGCTAAAGCCGCTTCCCTACGATCCGACGCAAGCGCGGCAACTCTTAGAGGCGGCGGGTTGGAAGCCGGGTGCCGACGGAATACGCGTGAAAAACGGCCAACGACTTTCGCTGCAGTTTGTCTACGGTCAGGGCAGCGACAGCGGGCGCAACGCAAGCGTCGAAATCCAACAAATGCTAAAACCTGTCGGCATCGACATGCAGTTTAAGAGCTACGATTACGCGACGCTTTTTGCGACCGCTCAAGCCGGCGGAATCCTGCAGGGCGGCAAATTCGACATGTCATTTTATGCGTGGATTGCCGGCGCC
>JBDTFK010000123.1:0-9322 GCA_039937995.1 Vulcanimicrobiaceae bacterium
CCACCGAAGGGGTGAACGCCGACGTACGCGCCCGTACTCTTGCGATTGAAATACAGATTCCCAACAAAAAAATCGTCGCGCGCCCGTTCGATCTTGGCTTCGTCGCTCGTGTAGAGCGAGCCGGTGAGGCCGAATTCCGTATTGTTAGCAATCTCCATTGCGTCATCGAAATTTTTCGCCTTGATCACGGCAAGCACCGGCCCGAAGATTTCCTCTTGTGAAATCCGCGCGTCCGGCGCGACGTCGGCAATCACGGTCGGTTCGAGAAAATACCCCGTATCGCCGACGCGGTTTCCGCCTGAAATCAACCGGCCTTCGTTCTTGCCGACCGCGATGTAATCGGAAATCGACTTGAGCGCTTTTTCGTTGACGACGGGTCCCATGTAATTCTTAACGTCCGCAGGATCGCCGACCGTCATCTTGGCGACGCGGTCTTTGAGTTTGCCGACGAATTCGTCGTAGATCGATTCTTCGACGATCGCGCGCGAACATGCCGAACATTTCTGCCCCTGAAATCCAAATGCCGAAACCGCAACGCCTTCAACGGCGGCATCGACGTCCGCATCGGCCGCTACGACGATCGAATCTTTGCCGCCCATCTCGGCGACGACCCGTTTGATCCACTTCTGCCCCGGTTGCGGTTTCGCCGCGAGTTCGTTGATATGTAAGCCGACTTCTTTCGAGCCGGTAAACGAAATGAAGCGGATTTGCGGGTTGCCGACGATCAGATCACCGATTTCACTACCGGAACCGGGAATGAAGTTTACCACGCCTTTCGGCAGACCGACTTCGTGCAGGAGATCGACGAACCACGCCGCGACGACGGCGGAATCGCTCGAGGGCTTCAGCACGACGGTGTTGCCCGTAACGACGGCGGCGGAGGTCATGCCGATCATGATCGCACCGGCGAAATTCCACGGCGGAATCACAGCGCCTACGCCGAGCGGAATGTAGATCATTTCGTTCTCTTCGCCGTCGATCGGTACGATGGGGTGAGGTTGCGCGTAGCGCAGCGCTTCGCGCGCGTAGAATTCGAGAAAATCAATCGCCTCGGCAATGTCGCCGTCGGCTTCCGACCAGCTCTTCCCGACTTCGTACACCAAAAGCGCATCGTACTGAAAACGGCGCTCGCGCAGAAGCGCCGCGGCCTTAAAGATATACGCCGCACGCTCTTGCGGCGTCGTGCGCTTCCAAGACTCAAAGGCTTTGGCCGCAACGGCGATAGCTTTATTCGCGAGATCCTTGCCGGCGGCACTTACGTGTCCCAGCACTTCGCTCGGATTACTGGGATTGAGCGAGGGGATCGTCTTGTCCGTCGTAATTCTCTCGCCGTCGATCACGAGCGGGTAAGTCTTGCCGAACTCGCGCTTGACCGAGGTCAGGGCCGCCTGCATAGCGGACCGGTCCTCCAGGTTTTGGAAATTCTTGATGACTTCGTTTTGAAACGGCGTAATTTGCTCGAGCGTGGTGGTCACGTTAACGTACAACCTCTATTAGCTTGGGGGAGATTCAGCTACGGGAGGCCAGGCGAGCAACCCTGCCACTATTGCGCTAGCGGGCCCTCCCCGCAGGTGCGAGAATTGCATCCGATATGGTGTACGACATTGCAATCGTCGGCGGAGGTATCGTCGGTCTAGCGACCGGGCGGGAGCTTCTCGAGCGTCACCCCCACCTCAAGCTGGTTATCCTTGAAAAGGAAGACATTCTCGCCGCACACCAGACCGGACACAACAGCGGCGTGATCCACTCGGGCATCTATTATAAGCCCGGGTCCCTCAAGGCGAAGCTCTGCACCGAAGGGCGTCGCCTCCTCTGGGCCTACTGCGCCGAAAAGGGCATCGAGTACAAGGGAGTCGGCAAGCTCATCATCGCGACCGAAGAACGCGAACTCCCGCTGCTCGACGATCTCTACGCTCGCGGATTGCAAAACGGAATCGAAGGCCTTGAGGTTATCGACGCCGCCGGCATTGCGGAGCGCGAGCCGCACGCTCGCGGAATCAAGGCAATCTTTTCGCCCGTTACCGGAATCATCGACTACGGCATCGTTGCGCGCAGCTACGGCGACGATATCACCGCATGGGGCGGCGACATTTTTACTAAACGCGAAGTCCGAGGCATCGAGCGCCGTGACGGCGCCGCGCTACTCAAAACCGAGGCCGGCGAATACGAGGCGAAGTACATCATTACGTGCGGCGGATTACAGTCGGACCGCTTGGCCAAAATGACCGGCGGAAAGAGCGACCCGAAGATCGTTCCGTTCAGGGGCGACTACTTGATCCTCAAGCCGGAAAAGCGTTATCTGGTAAAAGGAAACATCTATCCGGTGCCGGATCCGAGTTTCCCGTTCCTCGGCGTACACTTCACGCCGCGCGTCAACGGAGACATTTGGCTCGGCCCTAACGCCGTGCTCGCGTTCGCGCGCGAAGGCTACACGTTCACCACGATCAATCCGGCCGATCTCCTCGAGACGTTAACCTACTCGGGATTCATCAAGCTCGCGAGCAAGTATTTTTCCACCGGCATGGGAGAAATGTACCGCGACCTGCTGCGCAGCGCTTACGTGAAGGCGCTTCAGCGCTACATTCCCGAACTCACCGTCGAGGACACGCTTCCCGGGCCGTCGGGTGTGCGCGCGCAGGCGATGATGTCGGACGGCACCCAAGTGGACGACTTCGTATTCGAAGGCGACGAACACACGATGCACGTTCGCAATGCTCCCTCGCCGGCGGCAACCTCGTCGCTCGCCATCGGCAAATTCATCTCCGACGATGCCGAAAACCGTTTCGGTCTCAACCCGGCAGCCGCGGCGGTTTAACTCGCGCTCGCGCCGCACGACTGCCGATGGTATGGTGCAGCGCTTTGAGATCATGGCGGGGGCGCTTTTTATCGGCGTCGGGTTGGCGGGCATGCCGCTCGAGCCGCGGGGCATCGCCCTTTCGCTTACGATCGCCGTTGTTCTGGCTTTCACCGGGCAGCGGTTCATTGGCGCAATCGCTATGCCGGCCACGATTGGAATGGGTTGGCTGCAACACGGACAACTGCGCGTCGCGCTGCTGGCTGCCGGAGTCCTCGTTGGGATATTTGCACGCTTTGCAGAATCCCGCCCGCGGATGGCGACGGCGTTAGCGGCCGCCGGCGCGGTCGCCGGCACCGCCGTTCTCCTATTCGGCTAGGGATGTGCTCGTACTCGCCGCATCAACGAGCGGCTGAACGAAACCACGAACGCGCTCGACCGCTTCGCCTCCGCGCGTACCCGTATATGCATCGATAATCGCGCTTCCCACAATAACTCCGTCGGCAAGCGCGGCCGCGCGGCGGACATGCGTTACGCTGCTGATTCCAAATCCGAGCGCCAGCGGTGACTTCGTCATTTCGCGTAACATCGCGATCTGTTCGCGCAAGGCGGCCTCGCCCGGTGCGCTTCCGGCACCCGTGACGCCGAGGCGCGAAACGACGTAAACGAAGCCGGTCGACTGAGCGACAATGCGTTGCGCACGCGCCTTTTTGGTCGAAGGTGCAATGAGCAAAGGCATGTCGAGACCGCGCGCCTTGAGGAAACCACGCAATTCCACACCTTCTTCCAGCGCAATATCCGGCACGATCGCCGCGGAGGCGCCGGCACTTGCTGCGTCTCTCGCGAAGCGTTCCGTGCCGTATTTGAAAACGGGATTGAAATACGTGAAGAGAATGACGGGTGCTCCACCGTCGTCGCGGAAGCGTCGAATCAACGCGAGGACGTCGCTCGTCGTCACGCCGTTCTCAAGGGCGCGTTGAGCCGCGGCGGCAATGGTCGGTCCGTCAGCAAGCGGATCGCCGTACGGTATACCCACTTCGATCGCATCTGCGCCAACGTCGGTCAACGCGCGTAGGATCGCGCCGGTCGTGGCGAGGTCGGGGTCGCCCGCCATGACGTATGGAATAAACGCGAGCCGCCCTTCGTTACGCGCGCGCTCGAAGATGGGCTCAAGCACGCTCGCGCACCAGCGCGACATCCTTATCTCCGCGGCCCGACAGATTCACAAGAATCACATCATCGATCCCGCGCTGCGATGCGAGCTTCTTCGCAAAAGCAATCGCGTGCGCCGATTCGAGTGCCGGAATGATACCTTCCGTTTTCGTAAAGGCAAAAAACGCTGCAAGCGCCTCGTCGTCGGTGACGTGAACGTAACTCGCGCGGCCGCTCTCCTTGAGGAACGCGTGCTCCGGACCGACGCCGGGATAATCGAGTCCGGCGCTAATCGAATGCGTTTCGCGTACCTGGCCGTATTGCGTCTGCAAAAGATACGATCGCGATCCGTGCAACACACCGATGCTTCCGGCGCCGAGGGACGCGGCGGTCTTTGCGCCGCCGACGCCCTCGCCGGCGGCCTCGACGCCCCAGAGCTTCACGTCGCGATCGTTTAGAAACCCCGCAAATATTCCCATAGCGTTGCTTCCGCCACCCACGCAAGCGATCACGTCGGTGGGCAGACGACCGTAGCGTTCGAGACACTGCGCTCGGGCTTCGCGGCCGATCACGGATTGAAATTCGCGCACCATGTAGGGGTAAGGATGCGCGCCCACGACGCTTCCGATCACGTAGAACGTCTCCTCAGGCTCGGAGGCCCACACGCGAAACGCTTCATTCGTCGCATCCTTGAGCGTCCGCGTTCCGCCGGTTACCGAATGTACCGTCGCACCCAGGAGTTGCATGATATAGACGTTCGACGCTTGCCGCTCGATGTCTACGGCACCCATATAGACGTCCACCGGAAAACCGAACTTTGCGCCGACAGTCGCGGTCGCCACGCCGTGCTGCCCCGCACCGGTTTCCGCAATCAGCCGGCGCTTGCCCATCCGTCGCGCGAGAAGCGCCTGTCCGACGGTGTTATTGATCTTGTGCGCACCCGTATGATTCGTATCTTCGCGTTTTAGCAGCAGCGGAACGTCGCTCTCGCTTGCGTAGCGTTGCGCCCGGTACAAGGGCGACGGGCGGCCGACAAAATCGCGCAGCTCGGCCTCGTACTCCGCCCAGAACGCCGGGTCGGCAAAGGCAACGTCCATCGCCGCCTGGAGCTCGTCGAGTGCGCTTACCAAGACTTCGGGAACGAACCGTCCGCCGAAGTTTCCAAAATAGCCGCGCGAATCAGGCTGCATCGTTCTCACGAACGTTTCTTACGAACGCTTTCATCTTGGCGGCATCTTTGCGTCCGTTCGTTTCGATTCCGCTACGCACGTCTACCCCGTACGGCTTCACGATTCGAACGAGTTCGCCGACGTTGTCCTGCGTAAGACCCCCCGCAACGAACACGCGCCGCCGTCGCGCAACCGGCGCCACCCGCGACCAATCGAATGGAATGCCCGTCCCACCGTACGCGCCGCTCGCCTTCGTATCGAAAAGAATTGTTCCGGAGTATTGTTCGCACAGTTTTTCCACCTCATCGGAAGATTCGTTTCCGATGTGAAGCACCTTGATCACCTCTACGCCTAGCGAGGCTGAAAACTCCGGCGTTTCGTTACCGCAGAGCTGTACGGCAATTCCCGGGAAGATATCGCGCACGCGGCGGATCGCATCGAGCGTCGGATCGACAAAAACCGCCACGGGCGCGATCGGCGCACCGGCGATTCTCGAAGCAATTCGTTCCGCCTCTTTCATTTCGATGCGGCGCGGCGAATCGGCGAAAATCATCCCAACCGCGCTGGCCCCGGCCACAACCGCTAGCGCGACGTCTTCCCAACTCGTCGCGCCGCAAAACTTAATGCGAGTGGACACGTTTGAGAGAGGCAATGAGCTCCGCCGGGTTTCCGGAACGCATCAGTGCTTCGCCGATCAAAAATCCGCGCGCACCGGCGCGGCGCAGACGCTCCAGATCTTCCGCTACGCGCATTCCACTCTCGCTAATCGCGAACACGCCGCTCGGCACTTCCGGCAAGACGTATTCACTTACCGCTAGGTCCGTCGTCATCGTTCGCAGATTGCGATTGTTGACGCCGACGAAATTGACGTCGAACCGAAGCGCGCGCTCGAGATCGTTCGTATCATGCACTTCGAGAAGTACGTCGAGCCGATAAGCTTTCGCTTCCGCGAGACAATCACCGATTTCTTCGCCGGTTAGGCCGTTGACGATGAGCAAAACGCAATCCGCGCCGTAGGCCGCAGACTGCGCGATGTGATACGGCGTTGTGAGGAAGTCTTTTCGCAGCAGCGGGCACGTAACCACGGCTCGTACCTTCGGTACGAATTCGAGATCGCCGAGAAAGTGATCTTGCTCGGTGATGATTGAAATGGCATCTACCCCGGCGCGCTCGTACGTGCAAGCGATTGCTTCGGGGTCGAAATCCCGCGAGATCAAACCGGCCGAAGGTGACGCGCGCTTGATCTCCGCGATGATCGCGCTACCGCTGCGCGCCTTGAGCGCATCCAGAAACGGCCTACGGGTCGCGACGCTCGCTTGCGCGCGTTTGCGGATCGCCTCGTACGGCTCGCTCCGCATCTCGCGTTCGAGGTGCGCGGCCTTTGCCGAGTAAATTTTTTTGAGAATATCCTCGGTCATGAAACGGCTAGCTCCTTGGATCGCTCGTAAACGCGCAGCGCGTCGCCCGATGCGAGGATGGCGCGCGCGCGATCGAGCGCGAAGTGCAGGGTCGGCTCGTCGCCCGCGGTGTAGAGGACGAGCGCGGCGTTGAGGGCGACGACCTCGGCGCGCGCAGAGCGCTCTCCCCCGAGAATGGCGACGAACGCGTCGCGGCACGACTCCACGCTACCCCCGACAATTGCTGAAAGAGGCGTGCTGATTGCAAATTCTTGCGGATCGATCGTCCAGCGGCGAGCTCCGCTTTCATCGAATGAGTATACCGCGGTGGGCACATCTCCCGCGACCTCGTCGATGCCGTTCTTCGCATGGACGATCGCGCCGCGGCTTAACCCGAGACCGCGCAGCACGTCGCCGAGCACTTCGAGGAGCGATTCCCGCGCGACTCCGACAACCGCGACCGTCGCCCGCGCCGGATTGGTGAGCGGGCCGAGGATGTTGAAAATCGTCCTCACGCCCAACTCGCGACGAACCGGAGCCACATTCTTCATCGCCGGATGATACCGGGGCGCGAACATGAACGTGAAATTGCAGCGCCGCAACATTCTCGCCGCCGACTCGGGAGAAATGTCGAGCGGAAGCCCGCTGGCTTCGAGCACATCGGCGCTTCCGCAGGCACTGGACGCGGCCCGGTTGCCATGCTTGGCAACGGGAATGCCGGCCGCCGCTACGACGAGCGCGGCCATGGTTGAAATGTTGATGGTGTTGGCGTTATCGCCGCCGGTGCCGACAACGTCGACGACGCGCTCGAGCCCGTGCTCGACATGCAGAGAGCGCTCGCGCATCGCCCGTGCGGCCCCTACGATCTCGTCGACGTGCTCGCCCTTGCTCGCGAGCGCGACCAGCAACCCAGCCGCCTGGACGGGCGTAAACGTCCCGTCTACGATTTCACCGAAGAGCTCCGCGCTTTCGGCTTGGCTTAGATTCCCGCCGGAGATGAGCCGGCGTAACAGCGGCGCGTACTCCATTGCAGCCTCAGGTTACGGGCATAACGACAAACGCGGCAACCCGAAACACGTTCGGATTGCCGCGCAGAGATTGACCGTGGGGAGATGGACCGCAGTTACTTGACAAGTTCGATGAGCGAAAGCTCGGCTGCGTCACCACTACGCACGCGCGTTTTCGTGATTCGGGTGTAGCCCCCGCTACGGCCTTTGAGGGCCGGGGCGATCTGTTCTACAAGTTTTTTCACCACAGCGGGTTCCGTCAAGAACTCCGCGACCTGCCGGCGCGCGTGCAAATCGCCCGACATCGCGGTCGTAATCAAACGTTCCACAATGCGGCTGATCTCTTTTGCCTTCGTCGAGGTCGTTTCCATCTTCTCGTGCTTGAAGAACGAGGTTGCCATGTTGCGCAACAAGGCCTTGCGGTGCCCGTCCGTGCGCGAGAGTCGTTTGTACGCGATCTGATGCGGCATGCTACTTTCTCACCGGCGCTTAGATCAAGCGCAGCGAGAGCCCCCTCTCTTCGAGAACTTGCTTGATTTCATCGAGCGACTTCTTGCCGAAGTTGCGCATCTTCATGATCTCGTCTTCCGTCAAATCGAGGAGTTCGGAAACCTTGGAGATGCCGGCTCGTTTGAGACAATTGAACGAGCGCACGGAAAGATTGAGCGATTCAACCGGGATGTCCCATTCGTTCGGGGGGGCTTCCGGCAGCGGCTCTTCGCGGTTGGTGAACCCGACGAAGAGGTCGAGCTGTTCTTGCATGATCGCGGCCGCAGTTGCGAGCGCTTCGTCCGGGGTGATGGAGCCGTTGGTTTCGATCTCGAGCACGAGTCGGTCGAAATCGACGCTCTGACCGACGCGTGTGTCGTCGATGGTGAAGTTCACTTTGCGAATCGGCGAAAAAATCGAGTCGAGCGGGATGAGCCCAATCATGTGTTCGATGTTACGCTGCTTGTCGGCCATGACGTAGCCACGACCTTTTTCGATGCCGATTTCCATCGAGAGCTTCGCGTCTTTCGAGGAAAGCGTCGCGAGGTGATAGTTCGGATCGAGAATTTCAACGTCTGCATCCGGCGAGATTTCGCCGGCGGTCACGTCCTTGGGACCGTGGACCGAGAGACTCAGGACGCGCGGCTCGTCGCTGTTGAGCTTGACGGGCAATCCCTTAAGGTTGAGCATCAGCGCGATCGTATCTTCAACCATGCCCGAGATCGTCGAGAACTCGTGCAAGACGCCGTCGATCTTCATGTACGTAACAGCTGCGCCCGGAATCGAGCTGAGCAGAATGCGCCGTAACGCGTTGCCGAGCGTAATGCCGAACCCGCGCTCGAGCGGCTCGATGACGAACTTCGCGTAGTTTTCGCGACGTTCGCGCACTTCAATGGATGCGCCGGTCGGCGTCTCCAAGGTATTCATGAAAGTATTTTTCCTTTGTTCTGCTTACGTTATCCGCCAAACGTCCCCGACGCCCAGCGATCCCCCGCCTAGCAGCGATGTTTGAGGTTATATTTTAGTTACGAGCGAGGCAAGCCGTGCCGAAGCTTGGGTTACCGCGAATAAAATTCGACGATTAGTTGTTCGTCTACCGGCGTATCGATCTGCTCGCGCGACGGTACTTGAACAACTTTACCGCTGTTTTCGGTTTCGTTCCATTCGAGCCAGTCCGGAGGGCGACGCGAACGCGCGGCTTCCAGATTCGCCTCGAATACCGGCGCCTTGAGGCTGCGCTCGCCGACGGTGATCACGTCGCCGGGCTTCACGATGATCGATGGAATGTTGACGATCTTGCCGTTCAGGCGGAAG
>JBDTFK010000124.1:0-15316 GCA_039937995.1 Vulcanimicrobiaceae bacterium
GCCGCGAAGAAGATCAAGCAAGAGATTCCGGTCTATTGCTACCACACGAAACTCGGGCCGGCCGGCCTTTGCCGCGTGTGCCTGGTTGAAATCGAAGGTATGCCGAAGTTGCAGATCGCGTGCAACACGGCGGTCTCCGATGGGATGGTAGTGCATACGCAAAACGCGAAGGTCGACGCGGGCCGCGGCATGATTCTTGAATTGCTGCTCGTCAATCATCCGTTGGACTGCCCGATTTGCGACAAGGGCGGCGAATGCGATCTTCAAGACTACGCGATGGCGTACGGCCGCGGTGCGTCCGATCTTGCGGACGCAAAGATAAGCAAACCAAAAGGTGTCGATCTCGGGCCGACCATCGTTCTCGACGAAGAGCGATGTGTGGTGTGCCAACGCTGCGTGCGCTTCGACGATATCATTGCCAAAGAAAACCAGCTCATCGTCAAGGATCGCGGAGTACACGACATTATCGCGACCTCCACGGGCGATCCGTACCGTCACAACTTTACCGGCAACGTAACCGAATTGTGCCCGGTCGGAGCGCTGACCTCAAAGACATACCGTTTTAAGTCGCGTCCTTGGGACTTGAATCGCACGCAAACCAGTTGCACGCAATGTTCCGTCGGTTGCCGGCAGTTTTCCGACGTGCGTTTCGGCACGGTGCTGCGGACGATGTCCGTTGAAACCGACGACGCGATCTCGGATGGGTGGCTTTGCGACCGGGGGCGCTACAATATTGGGTTTTACGCATCGAAGGACCGGATAACGCAGCCGCTGTACAAGCGCGACGGCGAATTCGTGCAGATCGGTTGGGACGACGCGTTCGCGCTGTGGGCAAAGGCGCTCAAAGAAGCCGTTTCGCGCGACGTATCGAGCGTAGGAGCCGTTGGCGGTGGCCGCTTACTCAACGAAGAGGCCTTCTTGCTGCAGCACGTCTTCCGTGCGCTCGGCGTGAGCAACCTGGATTGGCGCACCGGCGCGCAACGGCAAGCGACGCCCGGTGTGAACGCCGGGTCGCTCGTCGAACTGGAGCGCGTCGGCGCGATCGTCATTTTGGGCGAGTCCCCGCAGGAGCGTGCGCCGGTTATGTGGTTGCGAGTGCTCAAGGCGGTGGCACAACGTAACGCGAGGCTCATTCGCATCGCGCCGGCCGAAGCGCCGCCGCATGTCCCGCGCGTCGACGTTGAAACCATTGCGGACGCCGTGAAACACGTTCCCGCCGGCGCGCAGGTCGCGCTGATCTGGGACGGCAACGACCTGAGCCGTGGGGCCGCACTGGTCGATGCATTCAAAGGCACGAGCGTCCTGACGTACATCACCGGGGAGCAAGCAAATGCGCGCGGCGCCGAAATGATGGGCGTACTTCCCGGCCAAGGCGCTCGAAGCGGAGTCGAGATGTTCGCGTGCGCGCGGCGCGACGCAATGGCGGTGCTCTCGCTTTTCGGCGTCAATCCGGTTCGCAACGGTCGCGACAAAGCTGCCGCGCGCGAAGCGCTCGAACGTACGCGTTTTACCGTGGTGAGCGATCTCTTCATGACCGAAACCGCCGAGCTTGCAACCCTCGTGCTCCCCGCGAAGGGAGCGTTTGAGAAAAAAGGCACGACAACAAACGTAAGCGGCGACGTGTTGTCCGTCAATCAATCGCTCGATGCGCCCGACGGCGTTCTCTCCGACCTCGAAATGTTGATCGGTCTCGCGCAAGCGCTCGATGTGGAACTACCTTCCGCGCAAGATCTCGACGCAGCAGTCGTTGCTGCGGCGACTGCTGCCGTCACCTTTACCTTCGGCGATGCCCGCTACGTGACGCAAGACGGCGGCTCCGGGGATCCGGCTTTGCCGTCGTCAATCTGGGACGGCGGCGGCACAAGCGCGCACGATGAGGCGATCGCCTCGTTGCGGCCGCAAAGCACCGGCGATTCGTTGGTGAACGCCTAATGGCCGGGATCGTGCAGACCTTCAATGCGGCGCCCGTGTGGCTCGTAATCCTGCTGAAGTCGGCGATTCTCTTGCTGATCGTCGTTACGACGTTTGCGTACGCGATGTTGGCCGAACGCAAGGTGCTTGGTTGGATGCAGTTGCGCCCGGGGCCCAATCGCGTCGGACCTTGGGGATTGATGCAGCCGGCTGCCGACGCCGCGAAGCTCATTCTCAAAGAGGACCTCATGCCGAAAACGGCCGATCCGCTCATCTATCGGCTCGCGCCGTTTATTTCGCTGCTGACCGCATTTTCCGTTTACGCGATCATTCCGTTCGGTTCGAGCTCGAGCGGCGGAACGTGGGCCATTGGAAACGTCAACGCCGGCGTTCTCTTTTTGCTTTCGATCACGTCGATCGGTGTTTACGGAATCACGCTTGGTGGATGGGCCTCGGGTTCGAAGTATCCGCTGCTTGGAAGCATACGCGCGACCGCGCAGATGATCAGTTACGAACTGGGCATGTCGCTCTCGTTCGTCGGCGTGCTGATTCTCGCCGGAACGACCTCGCTCGACGGGATCGTGAACGCCCAAGAACGCATGTGGTTCATCGTGCCGCAGTTCGTGGGGTTCTGCGTCTATCTCATCACCGCGGTTGCCGAAACCAATCGCACGCCGTTCGACCTAGTCGAGGCGGAAACCGAACTCGTAGCCGGATTCCATACCGAGTATTCAGGTTTGCGTTTCGGCCTGTTCTTCATTGCAGAGTACGTGAACATGCTCACGGTAGCGTGCATCGCGTCGCTGCTCTTCCTCGGCGGATGGAATCCGCTGTTCGGCCTTGCGGTAGTCCCCGGCGTCATTTGGTTTATCCTCAAGGTCGCGTTCTTTCTCTTCTTCTATATATGGTTGCGAGCGACGCTCCCGCGCATCCGGTACGATCGTTTGATGTCGTTCGGCTGGAAAGTGCTGCTGCCGGTCGCAACGCTCAACCTCGTCGTGACGGCGATCGTCGTCGCCATCAAAGGCTAAAAATATGCGCAAGCAACTCTACAACGTCGGCGCGATCCTTAAGGGGCTTTCGATTACTTTTGGGTTCATGTTTCAAAAGCGGCCTACGATCGAGTACCCGTCAATGAAGAAGCAACACGCGCCGCGATTCCACGGCCTTCACGAACTGCGGCGCTACGGCGACGGCAAAGAGCGCTGCATCGGATGCGAACTGTGTTCGGTCGCGTGCCCGGCAAACGCGATCACCGTGATCGGCGCGGAAAATTCGCCCGAGAATCGCGTCTCGCCCGGTGAACGCCATGCCGCGCGCTACGAGATCGACGAGTTGCGCTGCATCTTTTGCGGCATGTGCGAAGAAGCGTGCCCGACCGACGCAATCGTGCTCACACCGCGTTTCGAAATGGCGGACTACCGGCGCGGCTCGTTCATCTATTCGAAAGACCGTCTGCTCGTGCCGCCCGAAGCCGGCGTGGGTGTGGCGCCGGACGAACGTCCCAACGGCATTCCCTCCGATCTCGGTCGCGTTGCGGAGATCAAGTCGACCGTGGAGATCGCGGACGGATACTCAGCGACGAATCGTGGCGAAATTTTGAAGACGCAGCGCCGGGGGCTCGCAGGGTAATGATAACGTTTTGGGTTTTGGCGATCGTGATGCTTTCGTCGGCCGTCTGGTGCGTGTCGGCAAAGAAACCCGTGTACAGCGTCGTCGCGCTTTTGGCGCATTTTGCCGCGCTCGCGGCGATGTACCTAACGCTCAACGGCGAGTTCTTGGCCGTCATGCAAGTCATCGTATATTCGGGCGGCATCATGATTCTCTTCGTGTTCGTCATCGCGCTGCTTTCGAGCGGCGTAGCGCCATTTTCGGTCGGTCCGAATCGCATGCCGCGAATCGGCCCTCCTGCGATCGTGGTAACGCTCGTTGCGCTCGGCGGCGTGACCTACGCGTTAGCGCGCGCGGCGGTCGTAACGCCCGCGATCTCGGGGAGTGGATCTCGTTTAGGGCCGGTCGGCGAGGCAAACGTTTTCGGCTCGGTCGCGGACTTCGGCCATGCGCTTTTTACGGCGAACCTTCTTCCGTTTGAAGTGACGGCCCTGATTCTCATGGTTGCGGTAATCGGCGTCATCTTGCTTGCGGGCGACAAGAGCGCATCGGCGCCGTCACGTAAGCAGGCCGCCGACGTACGCCGTGAGATGCGCGAAGCGATTTTGCGGGGTGGCGAATGATGAACGCGCCGGCGGTGCCGCTCGTGGACTACATCACGCTTTCCAGCGTTATTTTCTTCATCGGGGTCGCCGGTGTCGTCGTGCGCCGCAATCCTCTCATCATGTTGATGTCGATCGAACTGATGTTTAACGCCGCGAACTTGCTCTTCATGGCATTTTCGCGCGCGTGGCTCCAAAACGAAGGGCATGTTTTCGCCTTCCTCGTGATCACGGTTGCGGCCGCGGAAGCCGCGATCGCCCTGGCCATCGTCGTCACCGTTTTCCGCACCGCCAAGAACGTCGATGTCGATGACGTCGCCATGATGAAAGGGTAACTGCACGCGATGATGCATCACGTGATGGGCGTTAGCGGGTATTATCCGTATCTCGTGGCGTTGTGGCTCCTGCCGCTCGTCGGCGCCATCGTAATTTGGGCCTTCGGCCCGCAACTCAAAAGCACGGCAGGTCCGCTCGGTACGGCGGTGATCGGCGGCTCTTTTATCGGAACGCTGCTTTCGTGGAGTTCCGCAACGCAAAACGGCGGCACGGCTGCCGCGCTCGGTGCGCATCAAGCGCTTTTTAGCTGGATTCCGGGCTTCGACTTCGGATTGCTGCTCGATCCGCTATCGTTGCTATGGGCGCTCATCATTACGGGCGTCGGCTTCCTCATTCACATGTATTCCATCGGGTACATGGACGGCGACAAAGCGTTTGCGCGCTTCTTCGCCTACATGAATTTTTTCGTCTTTGCGATGCTGACGTTGGTGCTCTCCGACAACTTTCTCGGACTCTTAACCGGGTGGGGACTCGTCGGCCTTGCCTCGTACTTCCTGATCGGTTTTTGGTTTTTCAAGCCGTCGGCCGTAGCGGCGGCACGCAAGGCTTTCGTCCTCAACGTTGTCGGCGATGTCGGCATCATGCTGGCGATTTTCATGATCGTTGCCTCCGTGCATTCGATCGGATTCGGCGACGCGTTCGCCTTTGCCGGTTCGTTTTCATCGGGTTGGCTCTTCGCCATATGCGTTCTGCTCTTTATCGGCGCGGCCGCGAAATCGGCACAAGTTCCGCTGCACACCTGGTTGCCCGACGCGATGGAGGGCCCGACGCCGGTCTCCGCGCTCATCCACGCCGCCACCATGGTCACCGCGGGCGTGTATCTCATCGCGCGCTGCGCGCCGCTGTGGAGTCAGAATCTCAACGCACAGGAGTTGGTCGGGACGATCGGAGGGCTCACCGCGCTCCTAGGCGCGATTTTGGGGACATCGCAGTGGGATATCAAACGCATCCTTGCCTATTCGACGATGTCGCAGATCGGCTACATGATCATGGGCGTCGGAGTGGGAGCGTACGAGGGCGGCGTCGCGCATTTTTTCACGCATGCGTTTTTCAAGGCGCAGTTGTTTCTCGCGTCCGGCTTAATCATTCACGCGCTTGCGAACGAACAAGACGTTCGCCGCATGGGCGGCCTGAGAACCAAGATGCCGCTCGCGTTCGCGGCCATGTTAACGGGCGTGCTCGCAATTAGCGGCATTCCCGGTTTTTCCGGGTTTTTCAGTAAGGATCAAGTGATTTTCGGGGTGCTCGAACACGGCCATCCCTGGCTCTACGCGCTCGGCATCGTGACCGCAGGAATTACCGCGTACTACATGTGCCGGATGCTTTTCTTAACGTTTTTCGGCGCGTACCGGGGCGGCGTCGATCCCGCGCAGTTGGGCATTCGCCATTCCGAACTCGCCGGATCGGCGGAAAGCGACGATGGAGCGCACGGTCACGCGCATGCGCCCGCTTTCTGGATGAACGTGCCGGTCGCAATCTTGATCGTGCCGTCCGTTCTTGCCGGCTGGTTGATGTTCGGCGGAAGCACCTCACCGTGGGCGCGCTTTTTCGCGGCACAATTTCCAGCCGAGCACCTTGCGGCTCCCGCAATCGGCGAGGGCCTTACGGGCATCGTGACGTTCGCCGTAGTGCTCGTGGGTATGGGCGTTGCGTGGTCGCGCTACGGAAACGCGTACGCAACCGAAAACGCGGTAGAGCGGCTACGCGCCGAATCGGTGCATATGCCCGCGGTACTGGCCAACGCGTTTTACTTCGATGCCGCGCTCGACGCGATTTTCGTGCGCAGTTCGCAACTCTTCGGCACGGTATTCGGCCGCGTGGTCGATCCGCACATTATTGACGGCGGCGTTCGGGAAGCGGCGTTTTCGGCGCAGTGGCTCGGTTCGCTCATGCGGTCGTTTCAAACGGGTTTCTTGCGGGCGTATGCGTTCATACTGGTCTTCGGCGTCGCGTGCTTTGTCGTCTACTACGCCGCAATCGCCGGAGGTGCCCGATAGTGATCGCCCTCATCGTGATCTTACTGCCGATCGCAGCCGGGTTCGCGCTCTACGCGGTTCCCGACGCGCACGGGCGCACGAGCAAAATTATCGGTACGGCCGTCGCGGCCGCGACGCTTCTGATGACGGCCGCGCAGCCGCACGCCGAGTTTAGCATGCGCTGGCTCTCTCGCCCGTTTACCGCCTCGCTCCATTTTGGCGCGACGCCGGTATCGATTTGGATCGTGCTGCTCTTGGCACTCTGCACGACGTGCGCCATACTTGCGACGAACGTACCGCGTCGGCGGAACTTCATCGCGCAGATGCTGTTGTTGGAAGGCGCGATGATGGGGCTCTTCCTTGCCCGCGATCTGATGGCGTTTGCGCTCTTCTGGGACCTCATGCTGCTGCCGGTTTTCTTCGTGCTCGTGAACTGGGGCGAACATACAGCGACCGCGTGGCGCTACTTTCTTTATAACTTTGCCGGCGGCCTCACCCTTTTGCTTGCAACCGCGGCATTCGGCATCCTGTACGGCTCGACGGACGTCATCGGGCGCGCGGACGTTCATATCGTCGGCGCATGGGTGCCGTGGATCTTTGCAGGTTTCGCGTTTGCGTTTCTCATCAAGACGCCGGTGTGGCCGCTACATACGTGGATGCCGCCGACCTATAGCGACATGCCCTCACCCATGGTAGCCGTCGTGAGCTCGGTGCAATCAAAAGCGGGGCTTTACGGGCTGATCGTAATCGGGATGGCGTTCATGCCGGATTATCTCAGAGCGTACTCGGGGGCATTCATCGTGCTCGGCGTGGTGTCGCTGCTTTACGGTGCCTTCGTCGCGCTAACGCAAAACGATGCGAAACGTATCGTCGCGTACTCGTCGCTCTCGCATCTAGGCTTGATCGTACTTGCAATCGCCTCGTTCAATCCGATTGCCCTCAAAGGTGCGATCGTATACATCGTCGCACACGGCCTGTTCTCCGCCGCACTCTTCCTAATCATCGGATACGTTGAGGACCGCGAAGGCACCAGGTCGCTCGCGCGCCTCGGCGGTCTCGGCGCGGTGAACCCGCGACTTGCGGGGGCGTTTACGATTGCAGTGCTGGCGGCGCTCGGCTTGCCGGGCCTCGCCGGATTCGCGGGAGAGATCGTCATACTCACCGGCGTTTTTCAGGCGGGATACGTTTGGCCGACGATTCTAGCGCTCGTTCCGATCGTTCTCGCGTCGGCATACATGCTGCGTCTCTTTCAGGATGTCATGAACGGCCCGGCTGTTGAAGACGTCCCCGTTCGCCGCGATCTCACATGGCTTGAAGGAATTGCAATCGCACCGCTCCTGCTCGCGCTCGTGCTCGTGGGGGTGAACCCACATGCGCTGACCGTATTCGATCCGGCGCCGTACAGTGTTGCGGCATCCTCCCAGGGAGTTGTCCGATGAACGTTATTGTGACGAACGCGGATTATATGGCGCTCGCGCCGGTCGCCGTCGTTGCCGTAACCGCGCTTGCGGTTTTGCTTGCCGATTTACTCTCGCGCACGTACGCGCAGCGATACGTTGCAATCGGTATCGGCCTCGCCGGACTCGCAATCGCCTCGGTGGTGGCCGCGCGCGGTTATGGCGTGGACTACGCGGCGTTCGGGGGTGCTTTCGTCCTCGGCGGCTTCAGCGTCGTCTTTGAGGAGATCGTCATCGTCGCCGCGCTGGGTTCGCTCGTGCTCTACGGTGCGATCGGACGTGAAGAACGCATGGGGGGCGCCGTTGCGCTGATGCTGTGGTCCGCTTGCGGCGCGATGCTGATGGCCGGAGCCGCCAATCTCATGATGATCTTTCTCGGACTCGAATTGCTTTCGCTTGCGCTGTACTGTCTGTGCGGCCTCGCCGACCGCCCGACGTCGCGCGAGTCGGCGTTGAAGTATTTGATCTTGAGTTCGGTGGCGTCGGGCTTCATGCTCTACGGCATGGCTTTGCTCTTCGGCGCGAGCGGAAGCGTGCAACTTTCCGCGTTGACGAATGCGGCGCTCCTTTCGAACCCGCTCTTTTGGATGGGTAGCGGATTTTTCTTAGTCGGAATTGCGTTTAAGTTAAGCCTCGTGCCCTTTCACACGTGGTCGCCTGACGTATACGAAGGTGCGCCGCTTCCTGTCACGGCTTTCATGAGCGTCGCCACCAAAGCGGGCGCACTTGCGGTATTCGGGCGGTTTATCTATGCCGCTTTGCCGTCGGGCGCGGCCGACCGGCTCTTACTGCCGGTCTGGATTATCGCCGCGATCTCGATGATCGCGGGCAACGTGGGGATGCTCGCGCAACACGACCTCAAGCGCCTCTTGGCGTATTCCGGAATCGCGCAAGTCGGCTATATCCTAACCGCGTTTGCGGGCGGCACGGCCATCGGCATGCGCTATGCGATCTATTATTTGGCCGCGTACGCATTCATGAATTTGGGCGCGTTCGCCGTTGCCGCGACGCTCTCCGAAGACGAAGAAGAAGGCTCGCGTTTGGCAAATTACCGGGGCCTTGGTCGCAGGCATCCGCTTGCGGCGGCGTTCATGACCATCTTTATGCTCGCGCTCGCCGGGTTTCCACCGACGGCCGGCTTTCTTGGTAAGATTCTGATCCTCTCATCGAGCGTAAACGCCGGCTACGCCTGGATGGGCGGCGTGTTGATCGTGGGAACCGCGATCTCACTCTACGCGTATGCGAAGGTCATCCGGGCCATGTACGCGCGCGATGAAAACGTGCAGGTGAGCGACACCCATCCGTTCGTGCCGCTGGCGTGGATTAGTGCCGCGGCGTGCTTCGTAGCCCTTATCGTCATGACGTTCTATCCCCTCACCCCGAGCAACGTACTCCCCCTCGTGCGGTGAACGTCCACGTTCTTACCGCGCTCGGTGCCGCAGTACGCACGCTGCGCGCGTCGCTCGATCGAGAGCTCCGCGCGCAGGGGCTTCGTTTGGGGCAATACCAAGTGCTGCGCGTCCTGTGGGATACCGATGGATTGACGCCGCGCGACCTGTCGCTACGCCTCGCGGTCGAAATGCCCACCGTGACCCGCACGGTGCAACGGATGTTGCGCGACGGATTGGTACGCCGGGAAGACCATCCAAGCGATGCCCGCTCGGTGAACATTTACCTCACCCCGAAAGGCTGCGATATTCGAGCCCCCATCGAGAGGCTTCTGGACAACCACATGGAGCGCGTGCTCGACGGCTTCAGCGAGGCGGAGCGTGTCGCCCTCGTCCGGCTCCTAGAGCGCATGAACGCGAACGCAAAGTAGAGCCGGCGCGCGCTGAACCTGCCTGGCCTGTGCAAAAACCCGTCACAGCCCCCTCCCGTGGAACGCTCTCGCGCAGTAGAATGGAACGACACGGAGGGTTAGCCATGTTTTGCCGCTGCCTGGCTGTTTTTGCCGTCTTTTGCGCCTTTGCAATGGCCCGAGCGACTGCCGATGTGATACAAGATCCGCCGCTTATGCGCGCTCAGGACGCATTGCCTTCGGATCCCGATGGCGCAATTCGCGCCGCTCGCGAGCAAATTGCCGCGGGCAACATGCCGGGCGCGATCAAGGGTCTTAACGAATATGTGTCCGGCCATCCGTTCGACATGGCACCTATGCGGTTTCTCGGCGATTTGTATTTCCGCGGAGGCGAGAACAGCCGGGCCGAATTCATCTACCAAAAAATGCTCGCGGCGCATCCGAACGACCGCGAGACGCACAACCGGCTGGGGACGGTATATGCAACCGAGAATCGCATCGACGATGCGATTCACGAGTTCAACGCGGCCCTTCCGGGTACCGACTCGGTGAACGATCTCGTGCGTCTGCACGAGCGGCGCGGAGATCTCGAGAAATACCGCAAGGAAATGCAACACCTTGCCGATCTCTTCCCGAACGATGCGAATATTCAGGCCGAGCTTGGGCAAGTGTACGGAGCCCTGCACCAGCCGTACCTGGCCACCGTGTACTTCCGGCGGGCGCTGGATTCCGATGCGGGTTCGCTCACTGCGCTCAACGGTCTCGGTCTTGCGCTGATGGACGAATACGACTATTCCGGGGCCATGGACGAATTTCGACGATGCTTGCAGCTCGATCCCGTGAATTTCACATGTACCGACAACTTAGGCGCGGTGCAATTGCAAGCGTTGCAATACGATGCCGCAATGCAAACGCTCGTTCGCGCTCACGGGCTTGCCCCGGAGCGCTCCGAACCGCTCGTGAACTTCGGGTATCTCGCCGACGCGCGCGGTGACTGGAAGAAAGCCGTTTCGTACTACGCGCAGGCGATCGAGATGTGGCCGTACTCGCGCGAAGCCTACGTCGATATCGGCGTTGCGTACGAGGCGCATCAACTCTATCCGCTCGCCCAAGCAGCACTCGTCAAAGGCATTAGCGCCGTTCCCGACGACGGGCGTCTGCACGTGCTACTCGGTCAAGCATACGAATCGCAAGGCGAGCGCGACAAAGCGATTGCCGAATATCGTGCAGCGGAGAAATCCACCGATCCCGACGTCGTGCGCATATCGCAAGAGCACTTCGCCAAGCTGGAAGGTCCCGAAAAACCGCAGTAATAGTCGCGCGGGAACGTTACTTCTTGGCGATGGCGTCGATTTCTACGCGAACATTTCGCGGGAGCCCGGCAGCCGCGACCGTTGAGCGGGCGGGTTTGGAATCGCCGAAATATGCGGCGTACACTGCGTTTACGGCGGCGAAATCGTTCATGTCGGTGAGAAAAATGGTCGTCTTAACCACATCGGCGTAGTCGTAACCGGCGGCTTTCAACACGGACCCCAGGTTCTTGAGGACCTGCTCGGCCTGCGCGGACACGTCGCCGTCAACGAGGTTGCCGCTGCGTGGTTCGATCGCGATCTGACCGCTGCAAAAGAGCTCGCCTCCGCTTTGCACGGCTTGGCTGTACGGACCGATCGGTGCGGGGGCGTCGCTCGTTTCAATAGACATGTGCGCCACTATGCGTTCACCGCGTCCCGCGTCATCGTGCCTTTGAAATTCATCGGATCTTCCTCGACGCCGAAGTTCTCTGCGTAGAGGTCGCGAATTTGCGCGAGCTCGTCCTGCGAGAGTGAGGGCGTATCGGGGGCTGCGGCAAATTCCAGGAGTTGCGTGCGGTTGTAGATATTCGGAAGTACCGTCATCACTTTGGGCTCCGCGAGGAGCCATTGTATCGACGCTTGGCCGAGCGTCCGGTCGGGCAATTCGAGAAAGCGGAGCCGCTCTACTTTCTTCACGCCGTTGACGAGCCACGAGCGCGGGCGATGACGGCGATGGTCGTTTTCGGGGAAAACGGTATCTTCCGTGTATTCTCCCTCCAGCATACCGCTCGAATGCGGGACGCGGATCATATACCCGGTATCAGCCTGCGCATCGTATGCCGCTTTGATCTGCCGGTCGCCGGGGAATTGCTCAAGTACGTTCCAGATAATCTGCAACGAGGGAGCGTTGCGCTGCGCTACCGCATCGACGCCTTCGTAGAGCCAGCCGATGGCCGGCCCGAGAGCGACGCCGTACATGCGAATTTTCCCCTCGTGCTTAAGCGTTTCGAGCAGTTCCCACAGCACGTCGTCTGCAACTTGCGCCATGCGGGCGTTGTGCATTTGATAGATGTCGATGTAGTCGGTATTCAAGCGGCGCAGCGATTCTTCGAGTGCTTTGCGAACGAAGGCCGGCGAGAAGTCGTGAGGTAACTCGAATTGTCCGCGACGCGTATCCGCATTGTTGTAAAAATCGTAGCCGAACTTCGTGGCGTAGACGACCTCATCGCGCCGCGCGCCGAAGGCGGATGCGAGTTGTTCTTCGCTACGCCCGTTTCCGTAGGTATCTGCGGCGTCGTAAAAGGTAATGCCGAGATCGTGCGCTTCCCGCATCATCGCAACGGCGTCGTCGTCGGTCATGTTTCCCCACCATCCGGTCGCGGTGGTCCACAGACCGAAGCCGATCTCGCTGACGGTTACGTCGCTATTTGGATACGTACGGTATTTCATGTTACCTATTGCTCCTCCCAAGCTTCTTGGCGGGCTTCTGCGCAGCCGGCGCCAACACCCATTATTGTGAGTCAGGCGAGCAGCTTTAAAGAAGACTTTGCCCGGGTCGGCGCGTGGATCGATGAGTACATTTCTCATCCGGAGCGCTATCCGGTTATGCCGCGCGTGCAACCGGGCGATGTGGCGGGTGCGCTGCCGGGGTCGGCTCCCGAGCGACCTGAGCCCTTCGATGCGATTATGAACGACTTCGAACGTATCGTCGTGCCGGGAATCACGCATTGGAACCACCCGAGATTCTTCGCGTACTTTGCAACGAGCGCGGCGCCCGCGGCGGTCGCAGCCGAGGCGCTCGCCGCCGCACTCGACGTGAAGGTCATGCTGTG
Source organism: Vulcanimicrobiaceae bacterium (assembly GCA_039937995.1). Lineage (GTDB taxonomy): Bacteria > Vulcanimicrobiota > Vulcanimicrobiia > Vulcanimicrobiales > Vulcanimicrobiaceae > JALYTY01. The sequence continues at coordinate 12,816 of JBDTFK010000124.1, forward strand.
GCGTACGTCGCCGGCTGCCGCCGAACTAGAGTCGGTCGTGATGCGCTGGCTCGGGCAACTGATCGGTGTGCCCGATTCGTGGACCGGCATTATTTACGATACGGCCTCGGTTGCGGGCTTCACCGCGCTGGCGGCGGCCCGCGAGGCGCTCGGGCTTGCGATCCGGGAGCAGGGAATGACCGGGCGCGACCTGCCGCGCCTGCGGATTTACATTACGGAGCACACGCATTCGCACATCGAAAAAGCGGCAATTGCGCTGGGTGTCGGGCAAGGCAACGTCGTACGCGTCGGCTGCGACGCGCAGTACCGGATGGATCCGGCCGCGCTGGTTGCGGCAATCGAGCGAGACGTCGCACAGGGGATGCGCCCGATGGCCATCGTCGCAACGGTCGGAACGACCTCGATGACGTCGATCGATCCCGTTGCCGTCATTGCCGAAGCCGCCGAACGTTTCGGCGTGTGGTTGCACGTCGATTCCGCCTATGCGGGCGTAGCCGCGATTCTTCCGGAGCAGCGCGCGTTGATGGACGGTGTCGAGCGTGCGCAGTCGCTCGTCGTCAACCCGCACAAGTGGCTGTTCGTTCCGATGGATCTCTCCGTGCTCTTCTTGCGCGACGAAGCGACCGTGCGGCGTGCGTTTAGCCTGGTCCCGGAATATCTGAGCACGACCGACGGAGAAGTACGCAACTACATGGACTACGGCCTTGCGCTTGGCCGGCGCTTCCGGGCGTTGAAACTGTGGTTCGTGCTGCGTCACATGGGCGCGCAGGGAATTCGCGAACATCTGCGCGGGCATATCGATCTCGCCCAGCAATTTGCTTCCTGGGTGGAAGCCGATTCCGATTTTGAAGTTGCAGCGCCGCATCCGCTCTCCGTCGTGTGCTTTCGCTACCATCGAGCCGGGGTCGATGACGAGGCCGATTTGGAATCGCTCAACGCTCGGCTTCTGGAGGCGGTTAACGCTACCGGCGAAATGTTCGTTTCTCACACAAAAATCGGCTCGCGCTACGTCCTGCGCATGGCCATCGGGAACGTTAACACAACTCGCTCCGACGTCGCGGCAGCGTGGGACATTTTCAAACGAGAGGCGGCAAGACTTTCGTGAGCGATGCAGATCGTCTTAACGCGTCAATTGAAGAATTGGAACGCGAACGCGCGCGCACCATCGAACTCACCAAACGCTACCGCGATCTTATCGCGGTCCTTGCGCACGATATCAAGGGTCCTCTGACGTCGATCATCGGATTCGCGGAATTGCTCGAAGAAGGTTTCGTCGAAGGTGACGCTGCCGTCGACGCAGCGCGCACGATACGTCACAACGGGGAGCGACTCGGTACGCTGGCTAGCGACATTCTGGCGCTTTCGCGCGTGGAACCCGGAGAATTGGACCTTGCCGACGAGCGCGTTGACTTAACCGAGATCGTTAAGCACGTCGTCGAGGGGTACGGGAAGGAACGCGCGGTTGCGTTCTCAACGGAAATCTCGAGCGCGTACGTCCGCGGCGACGCCGACCGGCTGCGCCAAGCACTCGAGATCGTCGTCGGCAACGCGCTCAAATATTCGCCCGAGGGCGAAGCTGTCGACGTGATCGTATCGAGCGACGGACCGAGCTTCCGCGTTCGCGTCGAAGACCGCGGCATGGGGATTCCGCCCGAAGATTTCCCGCGCATTTTCAGCCGTTTCTCGCGTGCCTCGAATGCGCGGCGCGCAAAGATCGCGGGAACCGGCATCGGCCTCTTCATCGCAAAAACGATCGTCGAACGCCACGAAGGTTCGATCTCGGCGCAAAGCATTCACGACGAGGGAAGCGTGTTTACGATCACACTTCCCAATCCGGATGCCGTCGTATGGCCCCCAAGACGCGTGATGGTCGCCAGCTCCGATCGCGATCTCAGACAGTTTCTCGCGCACGAATTGCGCGCGCGAAAGTATCGCGTTCGCGAGGCCGCCACCCTCGAAGACGTCGCCAAGCTCGACGACGTTCGACCCGGCGACGTTATTCTTGCGGACTCGGGTGTGGCTACGCCGGATCAACTGCGCGCGGCTGTGGGACCGGTGCCCGTACGCGTCGTCGTCATGGGGGAAGACGCTTTCTCCGGGTGGGATGCAACGTTGCCGAAACCTTTTCTCGTCCGCGAACTTCTCGCGGCACTCGCGCCGGACGGGTGAGCGACCGGTACGGGCGGAACGTCACTAACGATGGAGGCTCGTATGTTCCGCGAGGCAATCTCCTCGCTTTTCGCCGATACACCCGACGCGATCATTCTTTACGACCGCGACGGAGTGGTCGTCGGCGCAAACGCGGCAGCGCAAACGCTCGGCGGCTATGCCGTCGGCGAGATGACGGGTACCACGTTTCGCGATCACGTTGCCCCGCGCGACGTCGAGCGAGTCGAGCTTGCAGTAAATACGGCGCTCGCGGGCGGAACCGACCATTTTGACACCAGCGCCCGGCACAAAGACGGCTCCACCATCCCCGTCGAGTGCTATGTGTTCGCGGC
>JBDTFK010000125.1:0-6216 GCA_039937995.1 Vulcanimicrobiaceae bacterium
TTGTTGGCGGCCGATTCCCGCGACCGACCAGGTGCAGCCTTCGGGCAAATCATCCACCAAATCGCTTAGGTTTTGTACGGTAGCCTCCATGGCGCCGGGAACTCCGAGCACGAAATCGACGTGTTGCGGAAACGTCAGCAAGCCTTCTTTTGCCAAACGGCGGGCGTTGGCAAGATGGCCCTTGTCAAAAATTTCGAGCTCCGGGCGAACGCCGAACTCGTGCATTTTTGTAAGAATACCGCGCATAATCGGAAAACTGTTTTCGAAAATGTCATCGCCGAAATTCACCGTTCCACAGGTTAGCGTCGCCATTTCCGGGCGCAATTGCAATACCGACGCACGCTCCTCGGGCGTCATGCCGATCGCGCCGCCGGTCGAAAACTGAACGATCACGTCGCTGTTGGCCCGGACCGCATCGTAAGCTTCGCGGAAACGCTCGACGCTGTGCGTATTCGATCCGTCGTCGTTCCGGCAGTGAATGTGGATGACCGAGGCGCCCGCCTCACCGATCGCTTTGGCCGTTTCGCCCAATTTCGCCGGCGTATAGGGCAGATGCGGCGTAGCATCGGGCATGACTTCGGCGCCCACGGGCGCGCATGTAATGATTAGCGGCTCCATGCGAGTCTTATTCTACGGGGCCGGCTTAAGCACTGCGGGCAAAATGCGCATTAGCTTCGTCATCTCCGCGCACACGCCGGAGCGTGCGCGACCCGGTCGCTATTCTTCACGTAGCTCCCGGTACGCCGACGCCACGATGTTTTCATCGAGGCCAAGCAACGATGCCAGGGCGATCGCATCCGAACGCCGTGCGGTCCCGCCGGTTACTTCTTCGATCGTGTAGTCCATCGATGCGGCGAGCGCTGCGAGCGCATCGGCGAGACTTCTCGCTCGCGGCGCTTCGGGAATTCCGCGAAGCCCGCGAACGGCGAAGTGCCGGACGGAACCTTCGCCGACATCCGCAAGGTGCGTTGCCGCCATCCCCACGGCGCCTAAGAATTGCAGGCGCTCGATCACCGCAACGAGCAGCGCGCGGCCTTCGCGTGGGGTGGTCGTTCGAGCAAACTCATCTAATACGACGAAGCGGCGGATGCGTTTGCGTCCGAGGACGTCGCGCAAACGCACGACCTCACGCGCGAACGACGAAAGCAAGCCGCCCCCGTCGTCTTCGGCCCCTAGCCCAAGCCAAGATATCTCATCGAAGATACCACACGTCGCCGCGCGCGCCGGCACCGGAAGTCCGTATGCCGTGCAGATGGCGACGAGTCCGCACGTCCGCAAGCAAACGCTCTTTCCGCCCATGTTCGGCCCGGTGAGAACGGCAACGTCTTCAAGATGCACGCTGACCGGAGTAAACGCGCGCCCCTCGCTTGCGAGTTCCATTGCGAGCGGCACGAAGCGCCCGTCCTTGAATGCGAGGACGGCGCGATCGGCAACGTCGGCCGGAACGCAGTCGTGCGCTTGCGTAAACCGGGCAGCCGCTACCAGGACGTCGATTTCGCCAAACTGCGACGCCGCAGCGTCGAGCGCCGATGCGTGGGCACGCACGATGTGGGATAGCCGCCCGCGCACCGCCTCTTCTTGGATTGCAAGGGCCGAGGCGCACGCATCGCGCCGTTCTAGAGCCGCAAGCGTGGCTTCGTCGGCATCGAGTTCGCACAGAACGTAGGTCGGGGATTCACGTACGACACGCACGCCGACCGGCAAGCTGCCGCGCAGATCGGCGCGCATCACGATAAATTCGGGGCCGGAAATTTCGCGGTCCAGCGCCTTCGCTACGCGCGCCGCGGAACGCCCACGCACCGCGTCGTATTCGGCTTGTGCCCGATCGAGGTCGGCTCGCGCGCTTGCAAGGGCGGCGTCGAAAGCGTCGGCCAAGAAAAATCCAAAACGCCCCGTCCGTCCCGTTTCGATTGCACGGGCGCACGCCAGTACCGCTGCGTTCACGCAGGCCGGCAGTGCGGCGGGCTCGAGCAGCGCATCGATCCGCGAACATGCATCGAAAAATCGCTGCAGTTCGAGAAAGTTCGCATCGCTCAGCGTGTCACCCATCGAGGCGCGCGCGATTGCTGTTGCCGCGTCGGGCACACCGCGAAATATTCCCCGACAGGCATCAAGACGCGCGGCGTCCATCGTACGCGCGACGGTAGCGATAGTAACCGCGCGATCGCGCGCGGGAGTCTCTTCCCCGGGCGCAAACGGAGCTAAATGCGCGAAGACGCGTTCGCCGTAGTCACTCGCCGGCGCGACGGCAGCCCGCAGGCTTGCGAAATCGAACGCTTTAGCCGACGCATCGTCCAGCAGTCCATCGCATTTCATGCCGCGCGCTCCGCGGCGTAGACGTCAAACGTGGGCACGCCGGTAGCGCTTGCAACTTCGCGCGCGAACGTGCGCGGCTCGAATGCGCGGTCGCGCCCGATCGAAGCAACGGTTATCGCAACGACGTCGAGCGTTCGCTCGCAGCGAATCGTCAGGCGCTCGAGCGCGGCGCTCGCCCCCTTTCCGCTAAGGACGATCTGCGTCGGATCGCCAACGACGATCGTCCGCCTCTCCTTGCTTTGCATCAGTTTTGCGGCAACCGAAGCGGTCAGAGCGCCTTCGATGTGGAGCGCCGGTTCCCGCCCGTCGTACCGCGGCACGCGCAACTTTTGCACGAGCCCGCGCACGTCGGCAACCGCATCTTCAAGCGTCGGCGACGCGGCGGCACCGCACGCCACAACGATTGCGTTTTCTCCGCCTGCGAGTGCGGCAATGCGATCGACCGCACCGTCAACGATGACGCAGCGTGCCCTCTCGGCGAGAATGCCGACGGCTTCGCGAATGCCGGAGGCGGTCGGCGGTCCGACAAGTTCGTAATAGGCGTCGTGCGCGACGCGAACGTACGCGAGCGTCCCGGCGGCGGTTTGCAATCGCGACAACTCCACCATCTCGCTTGCAGGGGAGCGCGGAAGCACGTCGCGCGCCGTTGCGACGTAGGTGCCGGCACGAAGAAACAGTCGGGGTTTTGCGCCGCCGTCGCCGATATCGATCGTTTCGCCGTCGCGGCCGATGGACGTAAGCCCGGGGAACGTTCCGCGCGCCAGCGCGGCTTCGTATACCGCCCGCATCGCAACGGTCTTGCCGGTATTTTTTCCGGTCCCGACGATGAAGAGCGCGCGCGCACCGCTCGCGCGAGCGAGTTCGAGAATGTCGTCACCCGGTCGAGCGTACATTCCCGGCGTTTTCTGCTACCCGATGTGCAGGGCCTTGAGTACGATAAACGCAGCCCCGGTCAACGCTAAGAGGACGCCGCCGATGAGTTCGGCATTGTCTTCGATTCGCACGCCGAGCCGCTTGCCGAGCGATAAACCGGCGGCGGTTGCTAGGACCGACGCGACGCCGATCGTCGCGAGCGATACGGGGAGTGGAACGCCGATGTATAGGATCGAAAATCCAATTCCGAGCGAGTCGAGGCTAATTGAGAGCGATGCGAGCATCAGACCCCAGCCGCGCGACATGTCGAGCGGCAGGCGGCCCTCGTTATCGCGGCGGCTTTCGTAGATCATGTACAATCCGAGACCGAGGAGGGCGGCAAATCCGATGTAGCCGGCGACATCGCCGATTAGCCTTCCCGCGATCGCTCCCAAAGCGGCGCCGATGACGTTCATGATGATTTCCGCGCACGCAAACGCGATGCCGATGCGAACCTTTACGTCGCCCGCGACTCCGCGCACGCCGACGCCGACGCTCACCGCAAAGACATCGAGCGCGAGCGAAAGCGCCACGACGAGAATTTTAAGCGCGGACGTCATCGTAAATTGCGCGCGACCTTAGAAAGAAGGGGCGCCGGAATACGAGTCGCGCCGCTTCGGGTTTGAAAGCAGCAGAGTGACCGCCGAACGCAGCTGCGAAATTGTAAAGGGTTTGTTCAGAAAGAGGTTCGCGCCGGCGTTTTTTGCCCGTCCGTCCATCGCGTAGTTCGTGTGCCCCGAAATCATGAGGATCGGAACGCCTCGCGTGCTCGCTTTTGAGCGAAGGCGCTCGATGAGATCGATCCCGGAAATACCCGGCAACATGAAATCGCAAATAATGATATCGAACGGCCCGTGACGATCGATGGCGACGAGAGCGCTTTCCGCATCGTTACACATGACTATTTCGTACGGACCCTTACGCAACACCGTGTCGATGAGCGTACAGATCGCGGGGTCGTCGTCGGCAATCAGAACCCGCCAATTGCGTTGGGGCATCCCGCCTGCCATTCGCGTTCGCCCTCCCCCCGCCTCGCCGTAGCCGTGATGGTTTGGTAAACTTTGCCTAATGAAACGAACCATCCCGGGGTTCTTCTTTCCGGTTGCCGCGTTTCTCTTAGTGGGGGCCATTCTCGGGCCCGTGCTAACCGTGCTCGCTACCGTGATGCCGGGTGAGGTAGTACATGCGTTCTCGCTTGCGCCCGCAGCCGATGCGCTGCGCGTTTCGCTGCTCGCCTCGAGCATAGCAACTGCCCTGGCGAGCGTTCTCGGAGTGCCCGCGGGGTATTGGATCGCACGCTTTTCGGGACGCCTCGCCGGTCCGCTCCTTTTCGTCCTCGCGCTCCCGCTGGCATTTCCTCCGGTCGCTTCGGGGATTATGATTCTCGCGGTCGTGGGGCAGGCAACTCCGCTCGGGTCTTGGCTTGCATCCGGCGGCGTTACCATTTCGGATACGATTGCCGGCGTCGTCGCGGCCGAATTTTTTGTTTCCGGTTCGTTCGTGGCGATTGCGTCGACCGCGGCGTTCGCGGCGCTCGACCCGATCTTTGAAGACGCCGCGCGCACGCTCGGAGCGGCCGATTGGCGTATTTTCGCGCGCGTCGTATTCCCGGCCGCAGCCGGGAATATCATCGCAGGTATCGCCTTCACGTGGCTGCGCGCAATTGGGGAATACGGCGCCACAAGCATCGTCGCGTATCACCCCGCGTCGCTTCCGATTGCGCTCTATGTCGCACTCTCGGCATCGGGCGTCGAGCCGGCGCTAGCGCTAAGCTACGGCTTCGTGGCCCTCGCGGCGGCTGTCCTCGGCATACAGTGGTTTTTACGGCGCCGCGTCGTAGTGTAGGCACTCGTATGGCACTCATCGATCGGCTTCTTGCTCCCAACTCCGCCTTCCAAAAGAATTTCTTCTTTCTCGCGCGGCGCTTCGTGGCGGGCGAAACCATCGAATCGGCAATCGACGCGGTCCGGGAACTGAACGCAGCGGGTATGTCCGCGACGCTCGATTTTCTCGGCGAAGACGTGCTCCAGCGCGATGCCGCAATAAAAACCCGCGACGCCTATATCGAGATGCTCGAGGCGATTCGAGAAAGCTGCGTCGACACGAACGTGTCGGTAAAACTGACGGCCATGGGCTTGCTGATCGACGAAGACTTCGCCTTGGAAAATCTTGCGAGGATCCTCGAGCACGCCGAACGCAACGCAGACCCTTTCGTGCGCATCGACATGGAGGGGTCTCCCGTGACGGAGAGCACGCTTCGCGTTGCCGGCCGGGCGTTCGCCGAACACAAGAACGTCGGCATCGTTTTGCAGGCGTATTTGAAACGTACGATGAGCGATGTCGAACGCGCGATCGAACTCGGCGAACGAGTGCGCCTTTGCAAGGGCGCGTACAACGAGCCGGCGGAAATCGCATACAAAGAGATGCCGGCGATTCGCGAGCACTATCTGGCACTGGCAACGGAGTTACTAAATCGGGGAAACTATCCGGGAATCGCCACGCATGACCGCGGATTAATCGACGAGATCCGCTCGCTCACCGTTCGTAACGGCATCGGGCACGATCGTTTTGAGTTTCAGATGCTCTACGGCTGCCGTCCCCAGTTGCAAAGGGAACTCGTCGCCGAAGGATATCGCGTTCGCGTGTACGTTCCGTTCGGAACGCACTGGGCAGGGTATTTCTATCGCCGCGTAATGGAGCGTCGCGAAAACGCCTTCTTCGCAATCAGCTCGATGTTCTCGAAATAACCGAAAGGTGCGCGCAGTCGTTCAGCGCGTGACGCGCGCGTCGGTCGAGATGTCGGGACGCGTTACGGGGGCTATCGGCCACGGGCTTCTCGTCCTCATCGGTGTTGGTATCGACGACGAACCGAGCGACGCACGCTATGTTTCGTCGAAGATCGCAAACCTGCGAATTTTTCGCGACGACAACGCCATGATGAACCGCTCCGTTTTGGATACCGGCGGCGCCGTGCTGTTGGTTTCGCAA
>JBDTFK010000126.1:0-4219 GCA_039937995.1 Vulcanimicrobiaceae bacterium
GTTTGTATCCACCGAACGGCACGCCCGGAAAGACGGCATACGGTGTATTGATTGCAACGGTACCGGCGCGAATCGCGCGCGCTACGCGATTGGCACGGCCGATGTTCTGAGACCACACGCTCGCAGAAAGTCCGTAGTCGCTCGCGTTGGCAAGCGAAATTGCTTCGGCTTCCGTTTCGAAGGCAACGAACGAGACGACCGGGCCGAAGATCTCTTCGGTAGCGATGCGATGCTCGGGGCGAGCTTCGAAGGCGCTGACACTCCAGAACATGCCGTTTACCAACGTCTCGTCGACTTGCGCGGGACCCCCTCCAAGCAGCGTGCGCGCGCCTTCATTCCGCGCAATCTCGCAGTACGAGCGGATCTTATCGAATTGCTCGCGCATCGTGATTGCTCCGACGTGCGTTTGCGGGTCTTCCGGGTTCCCGACACGGATAGCGCGCGCGCGATCGATGAACGCCGAAACGAACCGGTCGTACACGCTCTTTTGGACGAGCACGCGCGAACGCGCCTCGCACGTTTGTCCCGCGTTGTAGTATATCCCATAGAGCGCGCCCGCCACAGCGCCTTCAATCTCCGCATCGTCGAAGACGACCGAAGGCGATTTTCCGCCGAGCTCGAGGGTGACGCGCTTCACGGTGTTTGCCGCCGACTGCGCGACCAATTTTCCCGTCGCCGTGCTTCCGGTAAAGGCAATTTTATCGACGCCGGGATGCTCGACGATCCATTGACCCAGTTCGCGTCCCGAGCCGGTAACGATATTGAGGACCCCTTCGGGAACGCCGGCTTCGAGGGCGATTTTTCCGAGTTCGATCGCGCTCAGCGGAGTCGATGGAGCCGGTTTCAAAACGATCGTGCAACCGGCTGCGAGCGCGGGCGCTACCTTCCACGACGCAAGCAAAAGTGGAAAATTCCACGGAACGATTGCGCCGACGACGCCGACCGGTTCGCGAACCGTGTTGGCAAGATACGTCGGAATCGGCGGCGGCAACGTCTCGCCGTAATTTTTGGTGACGGCCCCGGCGTAGAACTCAAAACAATCGACGATCGCGCCGATCTCGCCCTTTGCCGTCGATAGCGCTTTACCGTTGTCGCGCACTTCGAGCAATGCGAGGCTTTGCGCGCGTTCGGCGATCAACTGCGCCATTTTGTTGAGGATTTTCGTGCGCCGCGTCGCGGCCATCGACGACCATTTGCCGGCGTCGAACGCGCGGCGCGCGGCGAGTACGGCGGCGTCGACGTCTTCGCGCGTCGCTTCCGCGACATCCGCGAGGACGCCCCCGGTTGCCGGATTGCGATCTTCGTAGGTGCCGCCCGATCCTGCGTCGCGCCACGCGCCGCCGATGAGCAATTGGGTTGATGTGGTCGCGGTGGTACTCATTGATTGTCCATTCGTTCGAAGATCGTGGCGATGCCTTGTCCGACGCCGATGCACATCGTCGCGAGGCCGTACCGGCCGCCGCGGCGGCGAAGCTCGTGCAAAAGCGTGGTCGCAATTCGCGCGCCGCTTGCGCCGAGCGGGTGACCGAGCGCAATCGCTCCGCCGTTCACATTCGTCTTTTCCGGGTCCAAATCCAGGTCTCTCAGGCAGGCAATCGATTGGGCGGCAAAAGCTTCGTTAATTTCCACGAGGTCCACATCGGAGGTACGCAGACCCGCCCGCTCGAGCGCTTTGCGTACTGCCGGAATTGGGCCCAGACCCATTACATCGGGACTCACCCCCGCGACGGCGCTCGCCAGGACGCGCGCGAGCGGGCGCAATTTCAATTCGCGGGCGACTCCCGCTTCGACGAGGAGCAACGCCGCCGCACCGTCGTTTATGCCCGAGGAATTTCCGGCTGTCACGGTCCCGCCCGTTGCAAACACGGGCTTGAGCGACGCGAGTGCCTCAAGCGTGGTTTCGGGCCGCGGATGTTCGTCGCTACGAACCTCTCCCACGGGAATGATTTCGTTCTCGAACGCTCCGCGCTCTCTGGCCGCTTGTGCTTTCCGCTGCGAATCGTAGGCAAACCGGTCCTGGACTTCGCGCGTGATGCCGTATTCGCGCGCAACATTTTCAGCCGTTTGGCCGAGCGAGATCGTCCACGATTTGGGCATCGCCGGGTTGGTCATGCGCCATCCGAGCACGGTATCGAACAACTGCTGGGCGCGGCCAAACCCGCGATCGGCCTTGGGTAGCACGTAGGGCGCGCGCGTCATCGACTCGCTGCCGCCGGCGATCATTGCGTCGCCTTCGCCGCACGCGATCGCGCGGGCTGCGCAATTGACCGCCTCCAAACTCGAGCCGCACAAGCGGTTAACGGTTGTGCCGGGGACTTCGAGCGGCAATCCCGCAAGGAGCGCCGCCATTCGCGCGACGTTGCGGTTGTCTTCGCCGCTTTGATTTGCGGCGCCCCAATACACGTCGTCGATGCGATCGAGGGGAACCTGAGCTCGCTCGGCGAGCGCGCGAATGACGGTCGCCGCGAGATCGTCGGGACGCACGTGCGCGAGCGCCCCGTTGAATCGACCGATCGGGGTTCGCGCGGCGTCGATAACCCAAACCTCACGACCCTGCATCGACCGGAGCCTCCGGTTCTTGATCGATATCGAGTACCCACAGCGAGCGATTGGGAGCGAATTCGCTCCCTTCCGATTCGGCGAGACGGTGCAGTATGCGCGCGACGCGCGCGCCTCCGATCTCGCGACCCCAAGCAATCGGACCGATTGGATAGTTTACGCCGAGGCGCATCGCGAGGTCGATATCGTCCGGCGTTGCGACGTCTTCATGCACCGCCATCACAGCCTCGTTCACGATCGAAGCAACGAGACGCCCGAGAAAGAGTCCGGGCACGTTTTCCACGAGGACGGAGCCTTTGCCGATCGCGGCAAAAATTTCTTGCGCGAGTGCTAGGGAATCGTCGGAAACGTCGGCCGTATCGACAATTTCGACGGCGCTCTGGCTTTGCAGCGCGCCGACAATACCGTAACCGACGAGACGCTCCGGATGGCGCGTTGCGGCCGCCGCCGCGTCGATGTCCGTTGCGTAGGCGTCGGCGAAGATCACGGTTTCCGGCGCCAGGACCGAATCGAGTTGCGCGAGGACTTCACCGCGGTCGATGCTACCTTCGCCGACGTCGATAACGATCGTGGTGTCGGCGGAAATCGTATCGAGGAACTCGTCGTTCTCAATCCGTTCCACGTGTGCGTAGCGCTGCGTCAGCAACTCGGCCATCTCGTCGGCAACGCCGCCGAACCCGACCAGCGCGACGTATTCGTCTTCGTTTATTTCCTCACCGGGATCTTCGGGCGTCAGATCGAGACGGCCGGGCATTCCGCTCGAATAGTCATAGAACCCCGCACCGCATTTTCGACCTAGCCGGCCTTCCTCAACCATGCGCCGCTGGAGGTCGAGCGGCGCCAGCCGGGGCGCGTCCAAACGTTCGTAAACGGATTCGCTCGTTGCAAGGTTGACGTCCATTCCGATAAGATCCATCAACTCGAACGGACCCATGCGAAACCCCGACGCGCGCGCGAGTGCGTCGAGTTCTTCCACGGATGCGACGCCTCGACCCAGAGCGCGCATCGACTGCAGATAGAATGGACGCGCGATGCGATTGACGATAAACCCGGGCGTATCGGCCGCAAGAACGCCGACGCGCTCGATCTTCGCAACGAACTCGCGGGCGCGGTTCAACGTTTCATCGGTCGTGTCGGCTGCCGCCACGATCTCAACGAGTTTCATGGCCGCCGGCGGATTGAAGAAATGCATTCCTAAAACCCGCTCCGGATGCACGGTTGCGTCCGCGATCTGCTGCACCGAGAGCGACGACGTATTCGTTGCCAGCAACGCGTTCGGAGGGAGGGCTGCAGCGAGCGCGATAAAAACCTCGCGTTTGAGTTCGAAGCGCTCGGGCACGGCCTCGATTGCAATCGTCGCATCGCTTTTCGCTGCGATGCGTTCGCTCCACGTAATGCGTTCGAGTGCCTCCCTTCCGTAGTCCGCACGTTCCGCGTCTTTTCGAAGCCGTGCGAGGCCGCGTTCGCGAGCCGAAGCATCCGGCTCGATCACCTCAACAGCATAACCACCACGCGCGGCGAGGAGCGCGATGCCCGTCCCCATGGTGCCCGCCCCCACCACAATTACACGATCGTCCACAGCGCGCTCAATTCGCGAGAAGGAGCCGCAAACGCTTCGTCCGACTACATCTTCATGGAAAAACCGCATTGGCGCGTGCTC
>JBDTFK010000127.1:0-5339 GCA_039937995.1 Vulcanimicrobiaceae bacterium
TTGACCGATTTCAACTCGGCCAGCTTGCCGGCGGCGGTGCCGTTCGACGACATCTCGCCGATGAGAACGCCGCTGCGTTCGACCGCGGCTTTGGTCATCGCGACGTGATCGCCCGAGACTTCACTCCCGACGATCGCAACGCGCAACTCCTTGACTGCGGCGCGGATTTGACGGCTGCGCTTTGCGAGCGTATTCGAAAGACGTTCGACGATCGGCACGGCGAATGCGAGGGCGAGCAAGGCCGCGATCAGACCCCAGATAACGAGCGTCCGCGTGATGTCGTTGATGATCGACGTGATCTGCGACATAGGAAAACCGTACCATTGCGCGCCGATTACTTCGTTCCTATCGTTTTGGATCGGCACGATATGTACGAGATACTCGGTTCCGGCTTGCACGTCGGTACCCGTGAACGGCTTACCGTTTTTGAGTACGTCCGAGGCTGCCAGGACTTGCTGATCGACGCTTCTCACGCCGTCGGCTTGTCCGATCGTGCTGGCCACGATCGCGTCGCCCTCGAGCAGCGCAGCCGATCCACCCAGAGCGTGAGTGGCTTGATCGACGAGATCGTAATCGTGGTTCATGATCACGCCGCCGTAGATCGCTCCGATCGTCCGTTCGTTTTGATCGCTGACCGGAGCGGCCGCGACCAGCGCAAGGCCTTTATCGAGATGCTCCGTAACGGTTTTTCCGTCGGAACCGGTGATGTCGGATTGCGCCTGCGGCCCGAGGCCTTCGCCCGCGAGCACGCGTTGACTCAGGAGCGTTGCGGTACTCACGCTTTCGCCGGTAAGTGCGCGCCGGATCAGCCGGTCGTCTTTGAGCGCTCCGGGTTGCGGCCCGTTCGCGCGCGCCACTACGTTACCTTGCGCGTCAACGATCGTTAAGAAAGACAGGCCCGAGGTTCGCGCGATGTTCGCAAGCTGGTCTTGAAGTGCGGCAATGTTGTGCGAGGCGAGACTCTTGCGCAACGTTTCGCTAACCGCGTCTTGCGCGACGAGTAAGCGAATTTGGTCCTTGCGTGAATCCCAATATCCCCCGAACGCCCCGGCTCCGTTGCTAACTTGCGCTTCGCCGAGCCGATGCAAATCCGCGTTGAGAACGAGCCGCGCCGCGATCACGCTTATCAGAAAAAAAAGCGCGATAGCGCCGACAATCGTGCCGAGTAGACGAACCCGCAAACTCATCTTCATACCGTAACCCCCATATCCGTGTCGTGGACTTTATACACGCCGAGATGGCCGTCGATCTGACCAACGAGGTCGTTCACATCGTCAACCGACGACACGATGCGCTGCGCTGCGTCCGTGACTTCCTTGTTTACGTACGTTAGAACCTCAACCGACGACGCATTTTGTTGAGAGATCGACGATATATCCGAAAATGCTTTGCTGACGTCGTCGGATTGTCGCGTCATCGACTGCGTCGCTTTGAAATTTAGCCCGACGGATGTGGTGATCTCTTCGATTTGCCGGATCACCTGATAGGAATTCGCACTCATCGCGCGCGTAACCGAACTAATCTCCACAATCTGCTTGTTTGCGGCGAGGACCGCCGAAACGATATCCTGCAGCGCCCCCGACGCGAGGCCGGTGTTGCTTGCACTCTCTTCAACGCGTTCGGTTAGACGCTCCATCGCGCCGACGACGCCGGAGATAACCGTTTGCGTCGACGTGATGTGAGCGGCGATTTCTTTGGTTGCTTGTCCGCTTCCGTCGGCCAATTTACGAATTTCACTCGCGACGACGGCAAAGCCGCGTCCGTGCTCTCCGGCGCGGGCGGCTTCGATTGCTGCGTTGAGCGCGAGGAGATTCGTCTGTTCGGCGATGCGATCGATGACTTTGACGATATCGCCGATCTGTTCGGAATTCACGCCGAGCCGGCGAATGTCGTCGGCAAGATCGTTGATCGTCGTGCGGATCGTGTGCATCCCGTCGACGATGGTGCCGATCGACGTTCCGCCGCGTTCCGCCGTTCGCGACGTCTCGCTTGAAATCGACTGCAACGAATCGACTTGTGCCGCCACCTCTTCAATCGACGAGGCCATGTTCGAAACGGCGAGCGCAGTTTCATCGAGGCCGCGCGTTTGTTCTTCGGCCGATGCCGCAATCGTCGAGATAGCTTCGGTAAGCGTCGTAACTTTGCTGGTCGCTTCTTCGACAATGCGCGATTGCTCTTGAATGCCTTCATCGAGTTGACCCTGCGCGAGCGACGCGCCTTCAATTACCGCAAGCGCGGTCGAAGCCGTCGAGCGTAGATCCGAGCCGGCGCCTCCCAGACTCGACGCATTCGTATGTAACTTTCCAAGAAACGAACGCATTCCGAAAATGAGCTTGTTGAGCGCGATCGCGAGGTCTTTAAGTGCGACGTCGCTCACCGCGATATTCTTCGTGAAGTCGCCCTGCGCGACTTCGCGAATGCCCGAAACGAGAGCCGTGATGCTCGGGTGGACCGCGCGGTTGCTTTCTCCCAGTGAGAGCGCGCGCCGCGACCCGTTTCCGCTAAACGGCAGCAATCCGAACCCGCCTTCAGCGCGCGCGGGTTCTGCAATGAAGAAAGCGCTCAGGCCGATTCCCGCGATGCCGAGCAACACGCTCGCAAGGCCAGCCGAGCTGCCGTGATTGTGGCGCGCCGCGTAGTCCGCCAGGGCGACGATGACCGCAACGCCGGCTCCAAACGGAAATCCGGTCGCGGCGGCGGCAAGGACAACGACGACGAGGAGAATGACTTCGACCGGCGAGGGCGTTCCGAACCAGGCGCCAAGCGCGCCGATAATGACGGCGCCGGCCGCGATTGCGACTCGGACCGGCAGCGCGAGATGCGCGCGGAAACCGGCGAAGTAAGCGGAGATCACAACGCTCCCTTCCAGGGTATTCGGCGAAGCGGCAAATTGTAAAGCAATACGCGCAAAGCAAGCCCCGCAAAAAGCATGCCTACAAAACGGTGTACGGTCAAAAGCGGCGGCTTCTTTAGCAGGCCTGTTTAGCTACGGTAAAGCAACGCAGGAAGGGCTCGCACCCGATAACCCCCGGCAGCCGGCTTAGCGCTCGTTGCGCGCGCGGCCCATTCTGCGGTCGCAGGTTTCGCAGAAATGCGACATTTTGTTGTCGCTCTCGAATATCGAGTTGGAATAGTACATTGCGCAGCGCGCGTTGTAGCAGTGCTTCAATCCGAACGCGTGACCGAGTTCGTGCACGCACTCTTTGAGCGTTCGTTGAAACAGAACGTTCTCGTCGTTGTCTTCACCGTAATACTCGGCGCGCAGACGGTGAAGCGAAACGGCAGCCTGCCCTTGCGCCTCGTCGGCGTCACCGAAGATAAACCTGTGCGACGTCTTATATAAATCGAAATCCGTGATCCCAAGCAAAATTCCGGTCGCGTCCGGAAATGCGCGGCGAATGCGCGAAAACAAGGTTGGTAAGAAAAGCTGCTGCCTCGATGAGTTTAACGTGCTGCGCGGTACGGCGAGCGCCCGTTCCGCGTCGACGGTTGCAAGAAAGCGTTCTTCGAGGCACGCGGCGAGACGGTCCAAGAAGGAGCCGTCCATGGCGTTGATCGGAACGATGCGAATGCGCGACTCCATCTCGGGCTGACCGTTTCGACGCGGCCTGCCGGAAAACTTGTCGATGAGTCCGAAGGCGCAATACATGATCGTCGGCATCGGTATCGATCTTGCCGAAGTGGAACGCTATCGCTTCGACGAGCGACACCTCGCGTGGTTCGCACGCAAAATTTACACCGAGGAAGAGATGGGCTACGCGATGCGCAAGCGGCACTGGCCGGAGCGTCTCGCCGGCTTCTTCGCCGCGAAGGAAGCAACGCGCAAGGCGTTTGGTCATTGGATACCCTGGCGACTCGTGGGCGTCTCTCACGAACGAAGCGGCAAGCCCATCATCCGCCTCTACGGCGAAATCGAAGGTTTGCTCCAAGCGCGGGACGTGCGCACGATTCATCTCACGATCACGCATTCGAACGCAACGGCTGCCGCAGTGGTCATTCTCGAACGATGATGTACGTCCTGACGCCCGCCGAGATGCGCGCTGCCGAAGCGGAAGCGAGCGGCCAAAGCAGCACAACCGAGCTGATGCGCGACGCTGGGAGTCGCATCGCGAAATTCATCTGCGCGCATCATTCCCCGGGGCGCGTCGTTGCCTTCGCCGGGCCGGGCAACAACGGTGGGGACGCGTTCGCGGCACTTGCGGAATTGGACTCGCGGTACGAACGCATCGTGTACGCGGCGGAGGCACCCGCGCAAAGTGAAGCCCGCCGCGACGCGCGGGAGCGGGCGCGGTCTGCCGGGGTTGCGACGTATCCTCTTCCCGAGCGGGACGACACCGCGCGCGCCGCGCTCCGCGGCGCGGATCTTGCCGTCGACGGATTGTTCGGAACGCGTGCTCGACTGCCGCTTGGCGAGACCTTTCGCGCGGCGGCGCGGGCGCTCGATGCGAGGCGCCTACCCGTTCTTGCAATCGATATTCCGAGCGGAGTCGACGCGCTAACGGGAGACGCGTGCGACGACGCCGTGAGGGCGAACGCCACCGTAGCCCTTGCCGCACTCAAACCCGGCTTGCTCCTGGATCCCGCGCGGGAACGTTGCGGCGATATTTGGCTTGCAGACATCGGCATTTCGAGCGAGATACTGCGACGGCATGCGACGGCGTATTGCGCTTTGGACGACGCGGCATTTGTCGAGCTCTTGCCCGTCCGCTCGCGCGACGGTGACAAACGCAGCGCCGGCGCTCCGCTCATCGTCGCGGGGTCGGAGCAGTTTCCCGGTGCGGCCGTTCTGTGCGCGCGCGCAGCGGCACGTGCGGGTGCAGGGTACGTTACGGTCGCCACGCCCGCAGCTGCCGCTCCCGCGGTCCGCGCGCACCTGATCGAACAAGTGGTCGTAACGTTTCGTTCCGGTTCGCCGGAAGAAGCCGCCCAGGATCTCCTCGACACGGCGAAACGCAACTCGTCGGTCGCAATTGGTCCCGGTTTGAATCTCGACGACTGGACCGGCTCGATGTTGCGCCATTTTTTGCAACGGCTCGATCTTCCGGTGGTCGTGGATGCGAGCGCATTTTTTCATCTCGCGAAACGGCTCGACATTCTGCGGGGAAAACGTTGCGTATTGACACCGCATGAAGGTGAGTTCGCCCGTCTTTCCGGAAAGGGAACGATCGCGGACGGCGATCGCGTCGGTCGCTTGCGCGAATTCGTCGACCGCACCGGTATCGTGACGCTCTTGAAGGGACGCTCTACGCTCGTCTACGACGGGCTTGCCGTTGAGATCAACACGACGGGAACGCAGGCGCTTGCGACGGCCGGAACCGGCGACGTTCTCACGGGCATCA